>VGZQ01000074.1 GCA_016872535.1 Rhodospirillales bacterium
ATACCACCCGTGTCGGCAGCGGGCCGTTCCCGACCGAGCTGACCGACGAGATCGGGCGGACGCTCGGCGAACGCGGACGCGAATTCGGAACCGTTACCGGCCGCCCGCGGCGCTGCGGCTGGTTCGACGCCGTGCTCGTGCGCCAGGCGATCCGCGTCAACGGCATCCATGGCATCGCGCTGACCAAGCTCGACGTTCTCGACGGGCTGAAAATGCTCAACGTCTGCGTCGGATACCGTCTCGACGGCCAAACGCTCGACCATCTGCCGGCCTCGGTCACGCGCCAAGCCCGCGTCGAGCCGGTCTACGAGACGCTGGAAGGCTGGGACGCGAGCACGCACGGCGCGCGGTCGTGGGCGGACTTGCCGGCGACCGCGATCAAGTACATCCGCCGCATCGAGGAAATCATCGGCGCCCCGGTCGCTCTTCTGTCCACCAGCCCGGAACGCGAAGACACCATTCTGGTGCACGACCCCTTCGCCGACTGACGCGCCCGATAAGGCGAAAAACCGCCGCGAGCGCCCGGGTTGCCGCCGGATTAACCATGGTTGGGGCGGCGCCGATCCCCGATTTCTGAAGCGCCGTTGATCGGAATCCGCTAGTATCCGCCCCAGAATTCCTGGAAGGGCATGGCCGGATGGCAGAAGCTGTAGCGGTCGCACGCCCGGGAACCCCTTCCCGGGCCGGGCTTGATTTTGCGGTGCTGCGCGATCGTTTCACCATTCGCGCCGGCGCTCCGCTGCCCGCATTGGATTCACCGTCGGCCAAGGCCTTCGAAACCGAGGATCGCCGCGATCCCGGCGTCAAGCTGTTTGCGCTGATCTGCACGCCGGGCATGCCGGTGCGCGCCGGCACCATGGAAGCGCTCAAGGGCGTTCGATCCCGCGGGCTTTTGAGCCTGATCGATTTCGGTCCGGTGTTCTGGCCCCCGCTCGGACGCATGTGCATGGCCGCGATCTACGAACAGCCGATGGGCGGGCGCGTGTCCCAATTGCTCGCCTCCGGCGCGCTTAGCATCTCCGAATACGAAATCGCCAAGCGCGTGATCGCGCCGATCGTCGCGGCTCTGCACAGCCTGGCCAGCCGAGGCATCTCCCACCGTCAAATCCGACCGGAAAACATGTATTTCATGGACGAGGCGCGCCAGGACCTCGTCCTCGGAGATTGCATCACCTCGCCGCCGGGATTCGACCAGCCGGTTGCGTTCGAGTCGATCGAGCGGGGCCTCGCGGGGCCGGGGGGGCGCGGCGAGGGCGAAATCCGCGACGACGTCTATGCGTTGGGCGCGACGATCCTGGCCATCCTGCTCGGATCGTCGTTTCTCCCCAAGATGAACGAGAACGACATTCTCAACGCCAAAATCGAGCTTGGATCTTTCGCCGCCCTGATCGGCAACGCCCGCGTGGTCGCATCCTTGATCGAGCCGTTGCGCGGCATGCTCAACGACGACATCGAGGAACGGTGGAGCCTCGAGCAGTTCGACCGCTGGCAGGACGGGCAGAAAATTCCCTCGTCGCAGCGCCGGCCCATCGTCAAAACCGAAGTGACCTTCCCCTTCGCCGGCAAGGCGCACGTCACCGCGCGCACCATCGCGCGCAGCATGACCCAACACCCCGCCGAAGCCGCCAAGATGATGCGGACCCAGGATATCGAAAATTGGGTCCGGCGCGCCCTCGGCGAGACCGACATGGCCGACCGGATCAAGCAGATTCTGGACATGGCGAAGGCCAATCCCAACGCCCCGGCCAACAACGACGACGGCGTCGTCACGCGCGTCGCCATGTGCCTCGATCCCAGGGGACCGATCCGCCACCGCGGGTTTTCCTATATGCCCGACGGTTTCGGTTCCGCCCTTGCGGTCGAAACGATGCGCAACGGCGATCTGCAAGCGGCGGCCGAGACGATTGTGCGGGAATATCCGGTTCTTTGGTTCAATCATCCCGCGAATTTCGGCCCGGACGCCCCGTTCGCCATCAAGACGTACACCGAAATCAGGGGATACCTGCAAAACAACGATCCGGGCTTCGGCATCGAGCGTTGCCTATACGAACTCAATCCCGCCATGCCCTGCCAAAGCCCGCTCGTCGCCGAGGAATACGTATCCCAGATCGACGATCTGCTGCCGGCGTTGGACCGTGCCGCCAGCCGAACCGATCCCAAGACCCGCCCGGTGGACCGGCATATCGCCGCGTTCATCGCGGCCCGCTTCGAGCAGGACATCGAGCCCCATCTCAAGGCCATGGCCTCGCCGCGGCTGGAAACGTCCCTGATCGGCATGCTCAGCCTGCTGGCCGTGGTCCAGTGGCGGTTGAAGCTCGAAGGCGTGCTCGGGCTTTCCGGGTGGATCGGCGGCCTGCTCGGGCCGGCGATCAACACCTATCACAGCCGGACGACGCGGCGGGACATCGAGCGCGATTTGCCGCGCCTGGTGCGCCAAGGCAGCCTGCCGGAATTGTTCGATCTCATCGACAACGCCGAAAAACGCCGGCGCGATCACGAAGGCTACACCGCCGCGAAGGCCGAATTCGCCGCCGCCAGCGCCGAAATTCTCAAGATCGAGGGATCGGAATCGCAAGGCGCGAAAGGCGCCATGCTCAAGGGCCAGCAGACCGCCGCGGCCATCGCCATGGTCATCGGCTTCCTGATCATCGTGACGTTCATCGCGCTGGCGTGACATCGGGGATAGACGGGCATCATGGCCAAGAAAGCGACATCCGGTGCCGCGCGCGGCCGCGCCGCCACGAAGCCGTCGGCCGCGCCCCCGCCGGCGCCCGCGTCGTCGCGCAAGACGTCCGGGCGGATTCTCTGGTTCACGGTCATCGTCGCGTTGTTGTTGCCGTGGATACTGCCTTCGATGATCGTCGTCCTCGTGGGAATGGTGCCGACTCTCATCGCCCTGGTCGTCGATCGCAACCCGCGGAAGCTCAGCGCGGCGACCATCGCGTCGCTGAATTTCGCCGGCGTGCTGCCCTACCTGGTCAAGCTCTGGTCCAAGTCGCAAAGCCTCGAAAACGCCCTGAACATCGTGGTCGACGTGTTCGCGCTGGCCGTGATGTACGGCGCGGCCGGATTCGGGCTGATGATCTACATGACCGTTCCCGCGTTCGTCGCGTCCATTTTCATGGTGATTTCCCAGCGTCGCATCGCCGTGCTGCGCGAAACGCAGCGCAAGATCATCGACGAATGGGGCGAGAGCATCGCCCGCGCCGAAGAGCCCGAGCAAAAATCCTGATCGCGGCTTGGCTCGGCGAACGCGATTCGTCTCATGGTCGTGGCGCTTCGGCCCCGGACCGTTTGCGGCTTGATGCGTGTTTGGCGAAAAAATCTCTAAACCGGCATAATGCGAAAGAATTGAACGTCACGATCCGACCGTCGGCCGGGTGGGCGAACGCGAGCGAACAGGCGTGCAGCGCCTGACCGCGCCACTGCGCGATCCGGACCGCGAGGGCACGCGGCAGTTGCGCCAGGCGATGTTCGGTCGGCCCTCCGCCGTACAGCGCGTCCCCGACCAGCGGATGGCCGAGCGCCGCCATGTGCACGCGGATCTGATGGGTGCGGCCGGTGGCGAGCCGGCATTCGACCACGCCGATCGCGCCCGCGATCGCTTTCACCACCTGGTAGCGGGTCAGCGCCGGCTTGCCGCCTCTCTTGATGACCGCCATTCTCTTGCGGTTGGCCGGATCGCGGCCGATGTTGCCGGCGATCATTCCTTCGCGCTTGGCCGGAATGCCCCAGACCAGGGCGCGATAAACGCGCGTGAGGGTTCGCGCCGCGAGCTGTTCGGTCAATGCGCGGTGGGCCCGATCGGTTTTCGCCACCACCATCAACCCGCTGGTGTCCTTGTCGAGGCGATGGACGATGCCGGGGCGCGCCACGCCGCCGACGCCGGAGAGCCGCGGACCGCAATGGGCGATCAGGGCGTTGACCAGGGTGCGGTCGGGATTGCCCGGCGCGGGATGAACGACCAGGCCGACCGGCTTTTCCAGCACGATCACGTCGTCGTCCTCGTGCAGGATGCGGAGATCCATCGCCTGCGCTTCGGGTTTCGGCGGGCGCGCGGCGGGCACGACGACCACGTAGGTTTCGCCGGGGCGGGGTTTGGTCTTGGCGCTGACGCGCCTCTTGTCCTTGGCGCCATTCCCGATTTGAACGCAGCCGTCTTCGATCAACGCCTGGATGCGGGTGCGCGAAATCCCGGGCAATTGGTCGGCGAGCGCGCGGTCCAGCCGCACCCCCGCCTTGCCCGCGGGGATCGTTACGGTGTATGTCCGGGAACCTGTTTCCGTCATGTGCGTCGGCCGGCCGCCCATCATGCCATGCGTATATTAACGGCGCTCGTCATCGGTCTCGGCGTCCTGATTGTGGCCGCCGCCGGCCTGCTCGCCTATGGGGTTTTCACCCGGATGAAGGCGCCGGACGCCAACGCCGCTCCGGCGGGAGTCGGCTTCGGAGCCCTCGACCTCGGCCTGTCCGCCGGCTGTTCGATCAAATCGGTCGCGGCGACGGGCGAAACCATCGTCATCCACGCCCAGGGACCGGCCGTCCCCGGCGGGTCCGGCGGCTGCGACCGGGTGTTCGTGGTGCACGCGGCCAGCGGGCGGATTCTCGGCACCATCGATCCCGCCCCTTCCCGGCCATGACCGCGCCTTCGGTTTTGGTCATGCCGCGCGCGATCCTCGCCGCCATCGAGCGCGCGGGCGAAGCCGCCTATCCCGAAGAGGCCTGCGGCCTGCTCGCCGGACGGCGCGACGGCGACGGCGTGACGGTGACCGCGCTCCGCGCCAGCGCCAACGTCGCCGCCACCGACCGACGCGAAACGTTCGAGGTGGATCCGGCCGTGCGCTTCCGGTTGATGCGCGAACTCGAAGGCACCGGGACGTCGATCGTCGGCCATTACCACTCGCACCCCGACCATCCGCCGTTGCCCTCGGCCCAGGACCTGGCGCAGGCGTACGAGCCCGAATTGGTGTGGGTGATCACCTCGGTCGCGCGCGGCAAGGCGGGACCGACGCGGGCGTTCGCGGTCGCGCCGGACGGCGCCGACTTCGTCGCGGTCGATATCGCGCCGGAGCCTTGAGCACCATCGGCGGACAGCGCCGAACCTTGCCAGACACCGGCCTTTCCCGTAATGCTACGGGCCTTCGCCGACGGCCGGGTCCCCATCGTCTAGTGGCCCAGGACACCGCCCTCTCACGGCGGTAACAGGGGTTCGAATCCCCTTGGGGACGCCATTTCAATCAAAAGTATCCGTAACCCTCGATCGAAAATCCGCACCGATGGGTACAAGCCCTTCCTACAGAGCGTGGGTGTTCGGCATTCTTGTGCCCGCGCTTTATCTGATTGTCGAGCTCGGTTTCAACCACCAGCTCGCCAACGTCTCTTCGGAGACGGTCAACGACGAAATTCTTTCGGGTTTGGAGTTCTGGGGGCGAATTATTTCAGGCGTTGGCCTGGGGCTTATTTTGTTCCGATGGACTTCCCGCATCGGGACCAGCCATTATTTTCGAATGATCGTTTGTTTGGCGCTCGGGATGACGGCCATGTGGCATATACAGCGGGAGCTGACGGATTATCTTGTGTCCTCGGCCAGCGTCGACGATAAAAAAGCCGCGGTGGTACTTTCCATCGTCGCCAAGGCTGCCAGCGAAGAAAAGCTCCTCACGCTCGAAAACGAACCCATTCTCAGTCGGCCGATAAAGGGGTTCGAGAAAAAAACCATGATGGCCCTTTTCCCCGCGGCCGCGCTTCATGCCGACAATCGCGAAAAACAGCTAAACAGCTGGATGGTCAACAACACCGCCGCCGTCGAACCGGCGCTTGTTCCCAAAAATGTCCTGGAAAACGCGTACAAGAATTTGATCGTTCCCCCGATCGCGATCGGCTTGTCCACCTTTTTTGCGCTTTTCAATCTTTCGCAATTGATTTCTTCCGTCGTGGATATCTGGAAGAAGAGAATTCGACCCACCGTCACGATATTTTCGTTCGCGTGTCTCGTGGCCGTATCGCTCATACCGAGCAATTCTTTCACGAGTTCCGCGGGCTATCAAAACTCCCTGGAGCCGGGTTTATGGCGAGCCAAGCCGTTGCTGGCGATTCTTGTCGGATGGTCGATGGAAGCCGCCCCAACCTGGGGCGCTTTATCCTCTTTCTCTCATAGGTACGCTTTATTCGGTTATTCATTCAAAAAACCGGCCCTCTGACAACAAGGCTTCTAACCCGGCGGCGATTGGTCTATGAATCCCCTCCTCCCGGGCTTTAACCGACAAAGGCGACTCCCATGAAGATGACGACCGAAGAAGCGTTCGTGAAAGTATTGCAGATGCACGGCATCGAACATGCCTTCGGCATCATCGGTTCGGCCTTCATGCCGATTTCGGACCTGTTTCCCAAGGCGGGGATCACGTTCTGGGATGTCGCGCACGAAACCAACGGCGGCCTGATTTGCGACGGCTACACCCGGTCGACCGGCAAGATGGCCATGGCCATCGCCCAAAACGGCCCGGGAGTCACCGGGTTCGTCACCGCCATCAAGACCGCGTACTGGAACCACACGCCGATGCTGCTGGTCACGCCGCAGGCGGCCAACAAGACCATCGGCCAGGGCGGCTTCCAGGAAGTCGAGCAGATGGCGCTGTTCCGCGACATGGTCTGCTACCAGGAGGAAGTGCGCGATCCGACCCGCGTCGCCGAGGTGCTCAACCGCGTCATCTCCAAGGCGAAACGGCTGTCGGCGCCGGCGCAGATCAACATCCCGCGCGACTACTGGACCCAGGTGATCGACATCGCGCTGCCGGCGATCATCGAGTTCGAGCTGCCCCCGGGCGGCGCCAACGCCATCAGGGAAGCGGCCCGGCTTCTGTCGGAAGCGAAATTCCCCGCCATCCTCTCCGGCGCCGGGGTGGTGCTCGGCGGCGCGATCGCGGACGTGGTCGCGCTCGCCGAAAAGCTCGACGCGCCGGTCTGCTCCAACTACCAGCACAACGACAGCTTTCCCGGCTCGCACCGGCTGGCGTGCGGGTCGCTCGGCTACGACGGCTCCAAGGCGGCGATGGAGATCATCGCCAAGGCCGACGTGGTGCTGGCCCTCGGCACCCGCCTCAATCCGTTTTCGACGCTGCCGTGCTACGGCATCGACTATTGGCCGAAGACGGCGAAAATCATCCAGGTCGACATCAATCCCGACCGCATCGGCCTGACCAAGCCGGTGACGATCGGGATTTGCGGCGACACCAAGCAGGTGGCCCGCCAAATCCTGGCCCAGCTGGCGCCCGGCGCCGGCAACGCGGGGCGCGAGGAACGCAAGGCGTTCATCCACACCAAGAAGTCGGCCTGGCTGCAGACGCTTTCCAGCATGGATCACGAGGACGACGATCCCGGCACCACCTGGAACGAGCGCGCGCGCCGGCGCGAACCCGACCGCATGTCGCCGCGCCAGGCGTGGCGCGCGATCCAGGCCGGCCTTCCCAAAAACGCCATCATTTCCTCCGACATCGGCAATAACTGCGCCATCGGCAACGCCTACCCGAGCTTCGAGCAGGGCCGGAAGTACTTGGCGCCCGGCCTGTTCGGGCCCTGCGGCTACGGCTTTCCCTCGATCATCGGCGCCAAGATCGGCAACCCCGACGTCCCCTGCGTCGGCTTCGCCGGCGACGGTGCCTTCGGCATCTCGATGAACGAGATGAGCTCGATCGGCCGCAAGGAATGGCCGGGCATCACCATGGTGATCTTCCGCAACTATCAATGGGGCGCGGAAAAGCGCAACACCACGCTGTGGTACGACGACAATTTCGTCGGCACGGAACTCGACCCCAACCTGTCCTACGCGCGCGTCGCCCAGGGCTGCGGCCTCAAGGGCGTCACGGTGACGACCCAGGCCGAGTTGACCGAGGCGCTGCGCGAGGCGTGCGCCGCCCAGGCCAGGCGGATCACCACCTTCATCGAGGTGATCCTCAACCAGGAACTGGGCGAGCCGTTCCGGCGCGACGCCATGAAGAAACCGGTGGTCGTCGCCGGCATTTCCAGGACCGACATGCGCCCGCAGCGCGGCGCCTGAGCCCGGGTTAGGACCGCGCCCTAGGCGCTGTCCTTTGCCGGCGGGCACGCCGCCGTGGCCGGGCGCGCGCGCGCTTCGGCGATCTCGGCCGGGGTCATGCGCGTTTCGATCTCGGCCAGCCGGGCGCGGCGCCGGGTCGCCGCGTCCCCTTCGGCGCCTTCAAGCGCGAGCGACAACCAACGGTGCGCGCGCACTGGGTCCCCGGGCACACCGCGCCCCTCGGCGTACATCGCGGCGAGGGATTCCTGCGCGGCGCCGTTGCCCCGGCAGGCGAGCGCCAAAAAATATTCCGCGGCGCGCGCGTAATCGTCCGGGCGATGCCAGTCGCGGCCTTCCTCCGGCGTTTCGGCGGCGGCCGGCGGCGCGCCCCACGCGGTCGCCGCGACCAGGATCAACCGGAACATCGCCTTCATGGTCGGTCCCCCGGTTGCGCCCTACCGGCACTCCGCGACCGCGCGCAGCTCCTGGCCGTGCGGATACGCGTTCGATTTGGGGAAGCGGGTGATCTCGACCAGCCGCCAGCCGCCTCGGATCGCCTCGATCCACGGTTCGCGGCATTGCCGGCGGTTCCAGTCCGCCGCCAAGCGCCGTTCCCAGTCGCTACCGATCCCGGTCGGGTGGATGTTGAAAAATCGCCGGAATTCGATGGTGCGCTGCACGCACAGCACCGTCACGCCGTCGTCGCGCATTTCGCGGTCGACCCAGGACGGCTTGCGGATATTCTCGGTTTGCGCGCGCGCCTGCATGGCGCGGCAGAAGTCCTCGTCGGAAAACGCCGCCGCGCCCGCAGGCGCGAGCAGGATAACGCCGATCAATACCGCGGCGCGGGCGATCATGGTTTTTCCCATCCGTCCCCAGATTCGCACGACAACGGCCGCGCGATCCAGGCTTTCGTGAGTCAGGTGCGTGAACTCGGCTTGGAACGGGGCTTGGCGCGCGCGGTCGGCGGCGCGGCGAGCGGGTCGTCCGGCCACGGATGCTTGGGATAGCGCCCGCGCAGGTCGGCCCGCACCGCGCGGTAGGAATTGGCCCAGAATCCGGCGAGATCGCGGGTAACCTGGACCGGCCGTCGCGCCGGCGACAGCAGGCGCAGCAGCACCGGCACGCGCCCGCCCGCGACGCGCGGCGTATCGGCGAGGCCGAACATTTCCTGAATGCGCACGTCGAGGGCGGGCGCCTCGCCGGAATAGTCGAGCGGGACGCGCGAGCCGCTCGGCACCGTCATGTGCGTCGGTGCTTCGATATCGAGGCGTTTCAGGCGCTCCCAACCGATGCGCGCCTTGAGCGCGCCGTCGAGATCGAGTTTCGCGAGCTGGGCGCGGCGCGTCATGCCGCCGAGATAAGGCGCGAGCCAATGCTCGATATCGGCGAGCAGCGCGGCCTCGTTCATGCCGGGCCAGGCGTCGGCTTCTTCGAGCCCGGCCATGAACGCGACCCGGCGGCAGAGCGCGCGGGTTTCCGGCGTCCACGGCAGGACATCGAGGCCCATGCGGCGAACGCCGTCGATCATCGCCGCGCGCACCGCATCCGAGGCGTCGTCGGCGAGCGGACGCTCCTCCAGGACCAGCGCGCCCAGCCGGCGCGCGCGGCGCGCGACGACCGTCTCGGCGCGGTCGTCCCAGCGCACGTCGTCTTGGTCGCGGATCTGATCGGCGAAATGTTCCTCGATTTCGGCGAGGGTCAGCGGCGCCGCGAGGAAAATCCGGCCTTCGGCGCCGCCACCGCCGCCGACCTCGGCCAGCGCCAACCATTCTTCCTTGGCCAGCGGATCGGGCCCGCCGAACGCCGCGCCCTTGCCGTTGGCGAGGAGGTAGGCGAGCTTGCCCGTCTCTCTTCGCCGGGCGATACGGTCGGGATAGGCGAGCGCGATCAGGAGTCCGGCGGCGTCGGGATCGCTTCCGTCCGCTTCGATCTTCAAGCGACGGCGCCATTCGCCCGCCGCCGCGCGCGCGCGTTGCAGCGCGCCGCGATCGATCTCCAGGCCGGGCGGCGGCCGTTCGCCCCCGCGCAACGCCGCCAGCCGATGGCGGATATCCGTGTCGCGCGCCTTGTCCCGGGAGCGGAAGAGATCGCGCTCGCCGAGCAGCGCGGCGAGATCGCAGGCGAGCCCCGCCATTCCCAAGTCGCGCGCGCGCGCGATCATGTGCGCGAGCCGGGGATGCAGCGCCAGCGCGGCCATCGCCCGGCCGTGGTCGGTGAGACGGCCGCCGTCGTCGAGTGCGCCCAGGCGAACCAGAAGCCCGCGCGCCTCGCGCCAAGCGGCCTGCGGCGGCGGATCGAGCCAGGAGAGTTCGTTGGGATCGGCCGTACCCCAGACCGCGAGGTCGAGGGCGAGCGGCGCCAGGTCGGCGTCCAGAATTTCGGGCGGCGTATCGGGCACGAGGGCGCGATCCTCGGCTTCCGACCACAGACGGTAACAGACGCCGGGCCCGAGCCGGCCGGCGCGGCCGCGGCGCTGGTCGGCGGCGGCGCGGCTGACCGGCACGGTCACCAGCCGGCCCATGCCGCTCGCGGCGTCGAACCGCGCCCGGCGCATCAGGCCGCCGTCGATCACCACCCGCACCCCTTCGATGGTCAGGCTGGTTTCGGCGATCGCGGTCGCCAGCACCACCTTGCGTTCGCCCGCCGCCGACGGGCGAAGCGCGCGCTCCTGCTCGGCTTGCGGCAGTTCGCCCAATAACGGCAGGACGCGGATACCGGCGCGGGCGTGATTGTCGCGCAACGCCGATTCGACCCGGCGGATTTCCGCCGCGCCGGGAAGAAAGACGAGAATGTCGCCGGGCTCGTCGGCCAGCGCCTTCCGAACCGCGCGGGCGACCGCGTCCTCGAGGCGCGCGGACGGCCGCCCGAGCCAGCGGGTCTCGACCGGCCATGCGCGCCCTTCGGCGGCGACGATCGGGGCGCCCCCCAGCAACTTGGCGACCGGCGCCGTCGCCAGCGTCGCCGACATCACCAGAAGCCGAAGATCCGGCCGCAAGGCGGCGCGCGATTCGAGCGCCAGCGCGAGGCCGAGGTCGGCGTGCAGGCTGCGTTCATGGAACTCGTCGAAAATCGCCAGCCCGAACGCCGCCAACGACGGATCGTCGCGCAGCATCCGCGTCAGCACGCCTTCGGTCACCACCTCGATCCGGGTACGCGCGCCGATGCGGGAATCGAAACGGATGCGATAGCCGACGGTCCCGCCCACGTCCTCGCCGAGCATCGCCGCCATGCGCGCCGCCGCCAGGCGGGCGGCGAGCCGGCGCGGCTCCAGCATCACGATCCGGCGCCCGGCCAGCCACGTTTCGCCGAGAAGCGCGAGCGGAATCCGCGTCGTCTTGCCCGCGCCGGGCGGCGCCCGCACCACCAGGCCGCCCTCGCGCGCGAGCGCGTCCTGGATGGCGGGCAGCAGCGCGTCGATCGGCAGCGCCGTCATGTCCGCGCCGCGCGGCGCTCCCGCGCCCAGATCCAAAGGCCGCCCGCGATGATCATCGCCGCGCCGACGAATGTCCAAAGATCTGGCATTTCGCCGAACAGCGCGAAGCCGAGCGCGGTCGCGAACACGATCTGAACGTAGAACAGCGGCGCGATCAGGGAAGCTTCGGCGTACCGGTAGGCGTGGATGAGAAGATAATGCCCGCCGCCGCCCATCGCGCCGCCGACGACCATGACCGCGAAGTCCGCCGCCGTCGGGGTCGCCCAATAAAACGGCACCATCAGCGACGTCACGACGGTGCCGACCAGGGCGGTGTAGAACAAGGTCGTCGCCGCCGGATCGGTCGGGGCCAGCGCGCGGGTCGCAATCTGGTAAAGCGCGAAGAAGAACGTGGCGCCAAGCGCGAGCAGCGCGCCCCAATTGACCACGTCCGCGCCCGGACGAACGATGACGAGAACGCCGACGAACCCGACCGCGACGGCGAGCCAGCGATGCCAACCGACGGTTTCGCCGAGCACGGTCGCGGACAGCGCCGTGACCACGATCGGGGCGAGGAAGTTGATGGCGGTCGCGTCCGCGAGCATCAGCCAATCGAGGGATGCCACGAACAGAAAGGTCATGGTCACCAGCAGCAGCGCCCGCACCGTTTGCAACGGAAGCCGTCGGGTGCGTATCGCGGCCGAGCGGTAGGCGACGAGAATCCACAGCCCGAACGTGAGGAAATGGAAGAAATACCGCGACCACGCCACCATCGGCAGCGGATATTTGGCGACCAGGTATTTCATCGCCGAATCGAGAACGCTCAGCATCAGGACCGCGGTCGCGACCAGAACGAACGCGCGCCGCCATCCGCCCCCGGCGCTTGCGGCGGTCATGGGGCGACCGGCGTCAGCACCGCGCGGCCGGCGAAATGGGCTTCCAGGTTGGCGACGACCAGGTCGGCCATCGCCTGGCGCGTTTCCTCGGTCGCGCTGGCGACGTGCGGCAGCAGCACCACGTTGTCGAGGTCGTTGAGTTCCGGCGCGCCGCGCGGCTCGACGGCGTAGACGTCGAGGCCGGCGCCGCCGAGGGTGCCGTTCTTCAGGGCGGCGACGAGCGCGGGCTCGTCGACCACGCTGCCGCGCGCGATGTTGACGAGAATGCCCTTGGCCCCCAGCGCCTTCAGCACCCGGGCGTCGATCATGCCCTTGGTCGCGGGATCGGCCCGGCAGGCGACGATCAGGACCTCGCTGTCTTCCGCCAACGCGATCAGATCGGCGACGTAGCGGTAGGGCACGTCGGCGTAGGCGCGCGGGCCGGTGTAGGCGATCGGCATCCCGAAACCTTCCGCGCGCTTGGCGATCGCGCGCCCGATCCTTCCTAAGCCGACGATGCCGAGCCGCTTGCCGCTCATCTTGCGCGCGAGCGGCGCGGCTTCCCCCGCCGCCCAGCGTCCGGCGCGCAGGAAGCGGTCGAGCGCGACGACCCGGCGCAGGACCGCGAGCGTCAATGCGATCGCCAGGTCGGCCACGTCCTCGGTCAGCACGTCGGGAGTATTGGTGACGACGACGCCGCGTTTTTTCGCCGCCGCAAGATCGAAGCGGTCGTAGCCGACGCCGAACCCGGCGAGGATTTCGAGGCGCGGCAGGCGGTCCATCATGTCGGCGGTGACCGCGTAGCGCGCCCAGCTCACCAGCCCGCGGATGTCCTTGTCCCAGTCCCGGGCGGCGGCGGGAGCGTCCGGGTCGTAACGCGTGAGCTCGAAGCGCGCCGCCAGCGCGGCAATGAACGCGGCCGGGAACTTGCCCTGCACCAGGATTTTCGGTTTCGCCGCCACGGCTTCGCCCCCCGATTGTCCGCCGCCCAGCAAGGTAATTGATGGCCTCCGCCGAAACCAGAACCGGTTGCGGCGCGCCGACCCCCTGGTCAAATTCGGGAGGGCTCGGTATCTAACGACGGACGGGAGAAGGAACCGACGCCGTGAGCGACGAACCGAAGGGCATGCGCTGGGGCCTGACCCGCTACGGCGACGCCAATTTTTCCCTCTATCTGCGCAAGGCCTTCATCAAGGCCATGGGCTATTCCGACGACGCGCTTTCGCGCCCGATCGTCGCCATCGCCGACACGTACAGCGCCTACAACGCCTGTCACGCCAACGTGCCCGAGATCGTCGAGGCGGTGAAGCGCGGCGTGATGCTGGCGGGCGGACTGCCGATGCCGTTTCCGACCGTTTCGCTCCACGAATCCTTCGCCCACCCGACCAGCATGTATCTCCGCAACCTGATGGCGATGGACACCGAGGAAATGCTGCGCGCCCAGCCGATGGATGCCGCCGTGCTGGTCGGCGGCTGCGACAAGACCATTCCCGCCCAGCTGATGGCGGCGGCGAGCGCGGACGTGCCCGCGATCGTGGTCGCGACCGGCCCGATGCTGCCCGGCAGCCACCGGGGCGAGCGCGTCGGCGCCTGCACCGATTGCCGCCGGTTCTGGGCGCGCTACCGCGCGGGCGCCATCGACGCGGACGAAATCGAGGAAGTCACCGGCGCGCTAGCCCCCACCGCCGGTACCTGCGGCGTGATGGGCACCGCCAGCACGATCGCCTGCATGACCGAGGCCATGGGCATGATGCTGCCGGGCGGCGCCGCCATCCCGGCGGTGCATGCCGACCGGCTGCGCCACGCGGAAGCCGCCGGCGCGCGCGCGGTGGGCCTCGCGGCGGAGAAACTGACGCCCGGCCGGATCATGTCGGCCAAGGCGCTCAGCAACGCGTTGCGTGTTCTGCTCGCGATCGGCGGCTCGACCAACGCGGTGATTCACCTCGCGGCGATCGCCGGGCGGCTCGGTTTCGAGGTCGATTACGCGGCGCTCGACCGCCTGGGGCGGGAAACGCCGGTGCTGGTCGATTTGAAGCCGACCGGCCAGTTCTACATGGACGACCTCAACCGCGCCGGCGGCATGGCGCCGGTCCTGCGCGCGCTGAAGCCGCTGCTGCACCTCGACTGCCTCACCGTCACCGGGCGCACCCTCGGCGAGAACATCGACCGCCTGCCCGCCCCCTGGCCGCAGGAGGTCGTGCGCCCGCTCGACAACCCGATCCATCGCGGCGGCGCCATCGCGGTTCTCGGCGGCAATCTCGCCGGCGACGGCACGATCATCAAGCAATCGGCGGCCACGCCCGAGCTTCTCGTCCATCGCGGCCCGGCGGTGGTGTTCGATTCCCTCGAAGACCTCGCCCGCCGGATCGATTCCCCGGACCTCGACGTGACGCCCGCGAGCGTGCTGGTGCTGCGCAACGCCGGGCCCAAGGGCGCGCCCGGCATGCCCGAGGCCGGGTACCTGCCGATCCCGAAGAAGCTCGCCGAAAAAGGCGTCAAGGACATGGTGCGGATTTCGGACGCGCGCATGAGCGGCACCGCGTTCGGCACCGTCGTGCTGCACGCGTCGCCCGAAGCCGCCGTCGGCGGGCCGCTGGCGTGGGTCAAGGACGGCGATGCCATCGACCTCGACGTGCCGAAGCGGAAACTCGTCCTCGACGTTCCCGAGGCGGAACTGGCGCGGCGAGGCGCCGCGCGGATGCCCGCGCCCGCGGACGCGGCGCGCGGCTATCGGCGTCTTTATCTCGATCGCGTCCAGCAGGCGCCGCAAGGTTGCGATTTCGATTTTCTCGCGCGACGTCCGTCAACGGGCCGTATCCCCGTTTGATTTAACTAAGGTAATTAGGGCGAAACGTAACCAAAAAAGGCCTTCAGGAAGAGCCTGAAGGTGTTGTCGCCCCGGTGGTTGAAACGGAACTCGATTTCCTTGAGGTACATGGGGAAGTGGTACCTGGAGAC
>VGZQ01000075.1 GCA_016872535.1 Rhodospirillales bacterium
TCGACGATCCCGATCCGGCCGTGCACCTGCCGGCCGCGCGCGCCTGGAGCCGCTACGAAACCGGCTGCTCCTATCTGGTGCCGCCGGCGGGCGTCGAGGACGGCGCGGCGGGCGCGCTCGCGCTCGCGCGCATCGAGGCGCATTATTTCGCCCGCCGCATGTTCCTGCCCGAGAACCACGTTCTCGCCAACTTCGGCCAGGTGCGCGCGCGCCCCGCGACCATCGTGCAGGGGCGCTACGACATGATCTGCCCGGCCGCCACCGCCGACGAGCTGGCGCGGGCCTGGCCGGACGCGCGTTACGTGGTGGTGCCCGACGCCGGCCATTCGGCGATGGAACCGCCGATCCGCTCGGCCCTGGTCGAGGCGACCGAGGCGATGAAGGAGCATCTCGGATAAGATCCGCCGCGATGCGCATTCTCGCCAACGCCGACGTCGCGCGAACCCTCGACTACGCCGGGCTGATGGAACGGATTGCCGCCGCGTTCCGCGCCGGAAGCCCGGACCGGCCGAGCGCGCCGCTCCGCCACCACCACGCCTTCGCCGACGCCGGCACGCTCCTGCTGATGCCGGCGTGGGACCGGCGGTTCGTCGGCGTCAAGATCGCGACCGTGGTTCCCGGCAACGCCGCGCGCGGACTCGCCAGCGTGCAGTCGACGTACCTGCTGCTCGACGGCGAAACCGGCGAGACGCGCGCCGTGATCGAGGGCCGCGAATTGACGCTCAGGCGGACGGCGGCGGCATCCGCGCTCGCGTCGCGCTATCTATCGCGGCCCGACAGCGCGCGTCTCCTGCTGGTGGGCGCCGGCGCGCTCGCGCCGCATCTCGCGCGCGCCCACGCGCTCGTCCGCCCGATCCGGGAAATCGCCGTCTGGAACCGCACCCCGGCGCGGGCGGCGGCGCTGGCCGAAGCCCTGGCCGCCGATCCGGCGCTGGCCGGGCGCGCGGTGGCGGCGACCGCGGATTTGGCCGCCGCCGTCGCCCGGGCCGATATCGTCGCCGTCGCCACGCTCGCGACCGAGCCGGTGGTGCTGGGCGCCTGGCTCCGGCCCGGCCAGCACCTCGACCTGGTCGGAAGCTTCCGCCCGCACATGCGCGAGGTCGACGACGCGGCCCTCGGGCGCGCCAGCCTCTATTGCGACACCCGCGCGGGCGCGATGAGGGAATCGGGCGATCTCGCCGGGCCGCTCGCGCGCGGCGTCATCGCGCCCGGCGACATTCGCGGCGATCTGTTCGACCTGGTACGCAACGACCGTCCGGCGCGAAGCGGCGCGGACGAGATCACGCTCTTCAAGTCGGTCGGCCACGCCTTCGAGGATTTCGCCGCCGCGGTCATGGCCTACGAGCGCGGGTGAACCGTCGTCCGGCTGGCCTTGGCCGGGCGCGGAGCGTATAAACGCGGCCATGAAACCGAACGCCCTTTCGCCCGCCGAGCGCCTGTTCGTCGCCCTCGACACCGCCGACGCCGACGCCGCCGTCGCGCTCGCCGGCAAGCTCAAGGGCGTCGCCGGCGGCGTGAAACTGGGCAAGGAATTCTTCACCGCCCACGGCCCCGCCGGCGTCGCCCGCGTCGCCGCCAAAGGGTTGCCGGTTTTTCTCGACCTCAAGTTCCACGACATTCCCAACACCGTCGCCGGCGCGATCAAGGCGGCGTTGGCGCTGAAGCCGTTCATGCTCAACGTGCACGCCTCGGGCGGAGCGGCCATGATGCGCGCGGCGGCGCAGGCGGCTTCGGAACCGGGCGCGGTGCGCCCGCTGGTGGTGGCGGTCACCGTGCTGACGTCGCTTGACGACGACGACCTCCGCGCCGTCGGCATGCGCCCGCCGGTGGCCGAACAGGCGGTGCGCCTCGCCAGGCTCGCGCACGCGAGCGGGCTCGACGGCGTCGTCTGCTCGGCGAAGGAATCGATGGCCATCCGCGGCGCGTGCGGGCGCGGGTTCCGCCTGGTGGTGCCGGGCATCCGGCCGGCGTGGGCGGAGGCCGGCGACCAAAAACGGATCGTGACGCCCAGCGAGGCGATCGCCCTCGGCGCCGACTATCTGGTGGTCGGCCGGCCGATCACCGGGGCGCGCGATCCGGTCGCCGCCGCCAAGCGCGTGGTCGCCGAGATCGCCAACCCCGACAACGCGGACCCATGAGCGCGGGGCCATGAGCGCGGAACCATGAGCGTCGCGGTCAAGATCTGCGGCCTCAACGACGCGGGAAGCGTCGCGGCGGCGGTCGCGGGCGGCGCGGCGTTGGTCGGCTTCGTCTTCTTTCGGGCATCGCCGCGTTATGTGGAACCGGAAACGGCCGCGCGCCTCGGCGCGAATGTCCCGAAATCGATCCTCAAGGTGGGCCTGGTGGTGGACGCCGACGACGCGACGCTGGCCCGCATCGTCGAGCGCGCCGGGATCGACATGCTCCAGCTGCACGGCGCCGAGACGCCCGCGCGCGCCGCCGAAATCCATTTACGTTTCGGATTGCCGGTGATGAAAGTTATTCCGGTCGAGACCGCCCTCGACGTGGACAAGGCGCGCGAGTTCGAATCCGTCGCCGACCGGCTGATGTTCGACGCGCGTCCGCCCAAGGACGCGACCCGGCCCGGCGGCAACGCGCGGCCCTTCGACTGGACGCTGCTGAAGGGCCGCGCCTTCGCCAAGCCCTGGCTGCTGGCGGGCGGGCTAACGGCGGCCAACGTCGCCGACGCCGTGCGCGCGAGCGGGGCCCGCGCGGTCGACGTTTCCTCCGGCGTCGAGACCGCGCCCGGACAGAAGAGCCCGGCGAAGATCGCGGAGTTCCTGAAAATCGCGGCGGCGCTGTAGGGCGCTCCCGCCTTTGCTCCCCGGCCCCGGCTGTGGTTTATTAGGCGCCCCTTATCCGCAATCGCGATCTTTTCCGGGTTCCGCTTACTTACGGGCGTTTGTTACGGGCGTTTCTGGGCATGACCAAACCGAACACCTACCGCGCCGGCGCCGACGAAGGGGGCCATTTCGGCCTCTACGGCGGGCGCTTCGTCGCCGAAACCCTGATGCCGCTGATCCTGGAGGTCGAGCGCGCCTATGCGCGCTACAAGGACGACCCGGAGTTCCTGGCCGAGAAGACGTATTATTATAAGCATTACGTCGGCCGGCCGAGCCCGCTCTATTACGCCAGGCGGCTGTCCGAGCGGTTGGGCGGCGCCAAGATCTATTTCAAGCGCGAGGACCTGAACCACACCGGCGCGCACAAGGTCAATTCCTGCATCGGCCAGATCCTGCTCGCGCGGCGCATGGGCAAGACCCGCGTCATCGCCGAAACCGGCGCCGGCCAGCACGGCGTCGCCACCGCCACCGTCTGCGCCCTGTTCGACATCCCCTGCGTCGTCTACATGGGCACCGTCGACGTCGCCCGCCAGGCGCCCAACGTGTTCCGCATGAAGATGCTGGGCGCCGAGGTGCGCGGCGTGACCTCGGGCGCCGCCACCCTCAAGGACGCCATGAACGAGGCGCTGCGCGACTGGGTCGCCAACGTGCGCGACACCTATTACCTGATCGGCACCGTCGCCGGCCCGCACCCCTACCCGACCATGGTGCGCGATTTCCAATCGGTGATCGGCGACGAAACCCGCCAACAGATCCTGGAGCTGGAAGGCCGCCTGCCCGATTCGCTGGTCGCCTGCGTCGGCGGCGGCTCGAACGCCATGGGACTTTTTCATCCGTTCCTCGACGACGCCGGCGTGCGCATCGTCGGCGTCGAGGCCGCGGGCGAAGGCATCCGCACCGGCCGCCACGCCGCCAGCCTGAACGCCGGCCGGCCCGGCGTGCTGCACGGCAACCGCACCTATTTGCTCCAGGACGCGGACGGGCAAATCCAGGAAGCGCATTCCATTTCCGCCGGGCTCGATTATCCCGGCATCGGGCCGGAACATTCCTGGCTGAAGGACATCGGCCGCGCCGAATACGCGACCATCACCGACAAGGAAGCGGTCGAGGCCTTCCACCTGCTCACCCGCACCGAGGGCATCATCCCCGCGCTCGAATCCGCGCACGCGATCGCGCACGCGGCCAAGATGGCGCCGAAGCTGCCCAGGTCGCATGTGATGGTGGTGTGCCTGAGCGGGCGCGGCGACAAGGACCTCAACACCATCGCCAACATCTCGGGAACCACGTTGTGAGCCGCGCGCCGCAAACCCGCGCGCCGCAAACCCGCATCGCGCGCCGCTTCGCCGCGCTCCGCGCCGAGGGCCGCGCCGGCCTGGTCACCTTCCTCACCGCGGGCGACCCCGACCCGAAGACGTCCTGGGACATCCTCGCGGGCCTGCCCCGGGCGGGCGCCGACGTGATCGAACTCGGCATGCCGTTTTCCGATCCGATGGCCGACGGCCCGGCGATCCAGGCGAGTTCCTTGCGCGCCCTCAAGGCGGGCGAGACGCTCAAGAAAACCCTCGCCACCGTGGCGCGCTTTCGCAAGACCGAGGCCGAAACCCCGGTCGTGCTGATGGGCTATTTCAACCCGATTTATTCCTACGGCGTCGCCAGGTTCCTCAAGGACGCGCGCGCGGCCGGCGTCGACGGGCTCATCGTCGTCGACACGCCGATCGAGGAAGAGGACGAGTTGTGTAACCCTGCGCGCGCGGCCGGATTCGATTTCATCCAGCTGGTGGCGCCGACCACCGGCGAGAACCGCCTGCCCAAGGTGTTGGCGCGCGCCTCGGGCTTCGTCTATTACGTCTCCATCACCGGCATCACCGGCACGCGCTCGGCCGTCGCCGGCGAGGTCGCCAAGGCGGTCCGGGGCATCCGCCGCCATACGCCGTTGCCGGTCGCGGTCGGGTTCGGGATCAAGACGCCGAAGCAGGCGGCCGAGATCGCCCGCGTCGCCGACGCCGCCGTGGTCGGCTCGGCCCTGGTCAACGTCATCGCCGGCGGCCTCGGCCGCGACGGCAAGGCGAAGAAGGGCTTGGCCGGGCGGGTGCTGCGGCTGGTGGCGAGTCTCGCGCACGGGATACGGCGAGCCCGCAAAAAAGCGAAAGCCGCGTGAGATCGCGATGAACTGGCTCAAGAATTTCGTGCGGCCGAAGCTCCGCCAGCTGGTGGGCAAGCCGAAGGACGTCCCCGACGACCTCTGGCACAAGTGCCCGGCGTGCGGCCAGATGATCTTCCACCGCGAGTTGGAAAAGAATCTCCGCGTCTGCCAGCACTGCGGCCACCACCTGCGGCTTTCGGCGCCGGAACGCTTCGCCATGCTGTTCGACGAGCGCGCCTATCAGACGATCGAGGTCAAGGCCCCGCTCCACGACCCGCTCAAGTTCCGCGACCAGAAGAAATACGCCGACCGCCTCAAGGACGCCCAGGCCAAGACCGGACGCGACGACGCCGTCGCCGTGGCGCACGGGCGGATCGGCGGCGAGGCGGCCGTGGTCGCCGCGCTCGATTTCGCGTTCATGGGCGGCTCGATGGGCATCGCCGTGGGCGAAGGCCTGCTCGCCGCCGCCGACCTCGCCAAGGAAAGACGCGCGCCGCTGATCGTGGTGACGTCGTCGGGCGGCGCGCGCATGCAGGAAGGCATTTTCTCGCTGATGCAGATGGCGCGCACCACCATCGCGGTCGAGGAGCTGCGCGCGGCGCGCATTCCCTACATCGTCGTGCTGGCCGATCCGACCACCGGCGGGGTGTCGGCGTCGTTCGCCATGCTCGGCGACATCGCCATCGCCGAGCCGGGCGCGATCATCGGCTTCGCCGGCGCGCGCGTGATCGAACAAACCATCCGCGAGAAGCTGCCGGAAGGATTCCAGCGCGCCGAATACCTGCTCGACCACGGCATGGTCGACATGGTGGTGCACCGCCAGGACTTGCGCGCGACGCTGGCGAAGCTGCTGCGCCTGCTCGCGCCCGCGCACGCGACCGGCGCCGTCCCGGGCGCGCCGCTCGCCGGACGCGGCCTCGCGCTCCGCTAATTCCGTGCGCGTCGAATCACCCCCACCCCAACCCTCCCCCATCGAGGGGGAGGGGGATTTATTGGAATTCCCTCCCCCGTCGCGCCGACAGGCGCGCATTCGCACGACGCGGGGGAGGGCTAGGGTGGGGGGTGGCCGCACGGACGAGCCGCCGTCATGTCCGTAAATCCCGGCCCGATTCTCGAACGGCTGACCCGGCTGCACCCGAAGGTCATCGATCTGTCGCTCGGCCGCATCGAGCGGCTGCTCGGCCGGCTCGACGAGCCGCACCTGAAACTCGCGCCCGTGGTCCACGTCGCCGGCACCAACGGCAAGGGATCGACGGTCGCCTTCCTGCGCGCGATGCTGGAGGCGGCCGGGCGGCGGGTGCACGTCTACACCTCGCCGCACCTGGTGCGATTCAACGAACGCATCCGCGTCGGCGGCGCGATCATCGGCGACGCGGAATTGTCCGCGCTGCTGGAGGAATGCGAAACCGCGAACGCGGGCGAGCCGATCACGTTTTTCGAGATCACCACGGCCGCCGCCTTCCTCGCCTTCGCCCGCGCGCCCGCCGACGTGGTGCTGCTCGAAACCGGCCTCGGCGGAAGATTGGACGCCACCAACCTGATCCCGCGCCCGGCCGCCTGCGCGATCACCCCGGTATCCATGGACCACCAATTCTACCTCGGCAATACGCTCGCCAAGATCGCGGGCGAGAAGGCGGGAATCTTGAAGGCCGGGACCCCTTGCGCGGTCGCGGCGCAAAACCTCGAGGCGTTCGCCGTCATCGACGAACGCGCGCGGGCGGTCGGCGCGGATTTATTTCTTGAAAGACGCGACTGGACCATGACGAGGCGGGAGAACGGCCTCGGCTACGCCGACGGCGAGGGCCGTTTCGCGCTGCCGCTCCCCGCCTTGCCCGGCGCGCACCAGACCGGCAACGCCGGGCTCGCCGTCGCGGCGCTGAGGCTGCTCGCGCGCTCGGGGATTTCCGTGGCCGACACCGCCATTGCCGAAGGATTGACGCGCGTCGAATGGCCGGCGCGGTTGCAGCGCCTCACGCGCGGGCCCTTGGTCGCGGCGCTGCCGCCCGGCTGGGAACTCTGGCTCGACGGCGGTCACAACCCGGCCGCGGGCGAGGCGTTGGCCGCCCACGCCGCGCAATGGGCGCGGGAGCGGCCCATGTATCTCGTCTTCGGCATGATCAACACCAAGGACATCGCCGGGTTCCTGGCGCCGCTCGCGCCGTTCGCGCGTTCGGCGCGGGCGCTCGCCATTCCCAACGAGGCCAACGCGGTGCCGGCCGAAACCCTCGCCCAAGCCGCGCGCGGGCTCGGCCTCGCCGCCGAAACCGCGCCCGACGCGGCGGCGGCGGTCGCGGCCCTGGCGGCGCGGGCGCCGGAACCCGCGCGCGTGCTGATTTGCGGCTCGCTTTATCTCGCCGGAACCATTTTGGCCGACAACGGCTGATCGGCCGGAGCCCGTTCTGATTCGACGGAATCGTCGCCCCCGCGGAAGCGGGGGCCCAGGATTTTGGAAAGACTGGATTCCCGCTTGCGCGGGAATGACGGAATAAAGACATCCGAGCGGGGGATGCTCTAAACTCGTTCCCATCAACCGGGAGCAAGCATCGTGATCGTCGAACCAATCTGGACCGCCAACAATTATCGCAACTTCAACTACCTGATCGCCTGCCCGGAAACCGGCGAGGCGCTGGCCATCGACCCGCTCGACCACGAAAAATGCCTGGCCGCCGCCAAGGCGCGCGGCTGGACCGTCACCCAGGTGCTCAACACCCACGAGCACGGCGACCACATCGGCGGCAACCGCTTCGTGATCGCGGCGACCGGGGCGAAATTGCTGGCCCACGCCGCCGCCAAGGATAGCATTCCGGGCATCGACCGGGGATTGAAGGCGGGCGACGCGATCCGGGTCGGCCGCACCGTCGAGCTGCAAGTGCTCGATACCCCCGGCCACACCATGAGCCACGTCTGCCTGCTCGCGCACGCGAACCGGCCCGGGCTTTTTTGCGGCGATACGCTGTTCAACGCCGGGGCCGGCAACTGCCACAACGGCGGCCACCCGAAGGAGCTTTATCGCACCTTCGCCGGCCAGCTTTACGCGCTTTCCGACGACACCGTGATCTATCCCGGCCACGACTACATCGAGAACAACCTGCGCTTCACGCTGGATCGCGAGCCGGACAACGCGCACGCGGCCGCGATGCTGAAAACCGCCGCCGCCGAGCCGCCCGAACGGCGCACGCCGACCACCATCGGCGTCGAGCGCAAGATCAACACCTTCTTCCGCCTCGACAACCCGAGCGTGATCCGGCGCCTGCGCGAGGTGTTCCCGAGCCTCCCGGAAAAGCCCGAGCCGGAGGAAGTGTTCCTGCTCCTTCGCCGCATGCGCAACGATTGGTGAAGCCGGCGGACCCTTGCATATTCCCAAAAAGGGAATTATTATTCCCAATATGGGTATGATCCATCCGCCCGCCGCTGGGCTCGCCGACGCGCTGTTCTCGCGCGTGCAGCAGCGCGTCCTCGCCATCCTGTTCGGCCAGCCGGACCGCGACTTTCAGGGCGCGGAGCTGATCCGTCTCGCCGGATCGGGGACCGGCGCGGTGCATCGGGAACTAACCCGCCTCGCCGCGAGCGGCCTAGTCTCGGTGTCGCGGACCGGCCGCCAAAAATATTACCGCGCTAACCGGGACTCGCCGATCTTCGGCGAACTGCACCGTCTGGTGCTGAAAACGGCCGGGCTCGCGGGGCCGCTGTGGGAGGCTTTGGCGCCATTCGCCGGGCGCATCCGTGCCGCGTTCGTTTACGGCTCGGTGGCTAAGGCGACCGACACGGCGAAAAGCGACATCGATCTGATGGTGCTGACCGACAAGCTCGCCTACGCCGACATCTACAAGGCGTTGCAATCGGCGGAAGCCGTCCTGCACCGCCCCGTGAATCCGAACCTCATGTCGCTCCGGGATTGGAAGCGCAAGCGCGGCCAGGACGGCTCCTTCGTGGCGAAAATCGCGCGGCAGCCCAAAATATTCGTGCTCGGGAGCGAAGATGACCTCCCCTGAACTCGACAATCTGGCGCGCATCGGCAAGCTCAAGAAAGAGCCGGGCGCGCCGACGGAGATCGAGGGACTGTTGCGGTCCGGACGGGCGCGCCTGACGGACGCCAAGAATCAGGGGCTGGCCCCGGAAAGCCGGTTCGACCTCGCCTATAACGCAGCGCACGCGCTGGCGTTGGCGGCGTTGCGCCGGCGGGGTTATCGCTCGGACAACCGCTATCTCGTGTTCCAGGCGTTGCCCCACACCCTCGGGCTCGGGCCGGAGGTTTGGCGCGTGCTCGCCAAATGCCATGAACGGCGCAACGCGGCGGAATACGAAGGCGCTCTTGAAATCGACGACCGGCTGCTCGCCGATCTGATCGCCGCGACGGACGCGGTGCTGACGGCGGTTGCCGTCCCTGGGCCGACGCCGCTGGGCAAAAAATAGGCGGCGCAGATCCTCGGACAACTCTCGCTCGTCATGCCCGCGAAAGCGGGCATCCAGCGGCGCCCTGGACCCCCGCTTGCGCGGGGGTGACAAAACAGAGCGACGCATCCCGACATCCGAAAACAAAAAAGCCCGGCCTTGCGGCCGGGCTTTTTTATTCGCCGAGAGCGGCGCACCGGTCAGATCATCGACTCGATCCACTCTTTCAGCTTGTTCTTGGGCAGCGCGCCGACCTTGGTCGCGGCGACCTGGCCGCCCTTGAACAGGATCAGGGTCGGAATGCCGCGCACGCCGTAGCGCGACGGCGCGACCGGGTTTTCGTCGACGTTGAGCTTGGCGATGGTCACCTTGCCGTTGAGTTCGGTCGAGATTTCCTCGAGCGCCGGGGCGATCTGCCGGCAGGGGCCGCACCATTCGGCCCAGAAATCGACCACCACCGGGCCGGCGGACTTGAGGACGTCGGTTTCGAACGAGGCGTCGGTGACTGCTTTGCTCATGGGGACCTTCTTTGCGGGAATGGCGGCGCTGGCGGCGGGGAAAAGCGGAGGAAATCTAGGTGCGGGGTCGGGGCCCGTCAACCCCGCGCCGCCGGGTACGGCACAGGCGCGAAGCGGTCGAGCGCGGCGGCGGAAAGTTCCATGATTCGCGGCCCTTCGGTCCACAGCAGCGCGCAGCGCACGGTCCGCCCGGGAAACGCGCCCGCGAGCAGCGCCCGGTAAAGCGCCATCTGGCGGAGATAGATGTCGGGCACCTGCGATTCGTTCGCGGACGGGCGGCGATGGGTCTTGTAGTCGAGCGCCAGCACCGAATCGGCCAACACGACGAGCCGGTCCACCTGCCCGGCGACGGCCGTATCGCCGACCACGCCGACCATCGGCACCTCGGCCCGGCTTTCGGGCCCGAACAGGGGCGCGAACGCGGGCTCGGCCATGACGCCGAGCGCCTCGGCCGCGAGCGCCGCGCGCGCGGGGGCGTCCCAATCGGCGGCCGCGCGTTCGAGCCAGCGCGCCGCCGCGTTCGCACGCCGTTCGGGGGCGACGTTGGGAAGATGCTGCAGCAGGCGGTGCAGCAACGTGCCGCGCCGGAAGCGCGCGCCATTGTCGGCCCCGAGCGGCGACGAGGCGCCCGGTTCCTCGCCCGCCGGGCGCGAGGGCGCGAGCGGCTTCGGCGGTGCCGGCTCCGGCGGCGCCGGCTCGCGCGCCCAGTCCGGCAACAACTCGCCGGCGACGCGGACGATTTTCGCCTTGTCCTCGCGTTCCGCGTGCCGTGTCTGCGGCGTTTCGAGGCGCAGCACGGTCGCACCGGCGGTTTCGCCGGCCGCGCGCAGGAACGGATCGTCCGCTTCCCGGGCGACGCCCCGGAGCCCTTCGCGCACCAAGTCGTACCAGTTGCCCTCGGGCGGCGCCTTGCGCCCGCGCCAGCCGCAAATATAAAGACGGTCCTCGGCCCGGGTCATGGCGACGTAGAGCAGGCGGCGGAATTCGTCGCCGTCGCGCGCCGCCGCGCGCGCGCGTTCGGTTTCCGCCACTTCCTCGGCGAAAGCGCGCCGCGGCGGCCACAGCAGAAGTTCGGGCGAGGATTCGTCGCCGTCCGCCGCGCGCGGCCAGAAGAATTTCGGTCCGCGCCCGGGCACCTGCAGGGTGTCGGGCAGGAACACCACCGGCGCCTGCAGGCCCTTGGCGCCGTGCACCGTGATGACGCGCACCGCGTCGGCGGGCCCGTGCTCCAGGTCGCGCTTGACCTCGACCGCGCCGCGCTCCAGCCAGTGCAAAAATCCTTCGAGCGAGGGCGGATGCGCGCGCTCGAACGCCAGCGCCAGATCGAGAAACACGGTCAAGGGATCGTCGGCGTCGGGGCCGAGCCGGGCGAGCAATTTTTCCCGCCCGCGCCCGCGCCCGAGCGCGTCGGCGTAGAATTCGAACGGCGGCACGAAATCGGCGCGCGCCAGGTATCCCGCCAATTCGTCGCGGGCGCGCGCGAACGCGGGGTTTTCCCCGGCGCGCGCGTTGAGCGCGCGCCATAAGTTCCCCTCGCGCCGGTGGGCGAGCCGGAACAAATCGTCCTCGCTCAATCCCACCAGCGGGCTTTTGAGCAGGCAGGCGAGGGTAAGGTCGTCTTCCGGCAACAGCGCGAACCGCCCGAGCGCGACCAGGTCCATCACCGCCAGGTGTTCGGTCAGCACCAGGCGGTCGACCCCGGCGACGGCGATATGGAGTTCCTTCAACGCCCGCACCAGCGCGTCGACGAACGCGGTGCGGCGGCGGACCAGCACCATCACGTCGCCGGGCCGGATCGGCCGTGCGCGCGCGGGCAACATTTCCCGCTCGCGCACCATGCGCGCGATGCGCCCCGCGACCAGCCGGGCGAGGCGCGTTTCGGGCGAATCGCCCCGCGTCCGTTCGACCGGCGGCTTCCACGCCGGGAGATCGTCGGTGGGCTTGGGCTCGACCGGCGGCCACAGTTCCACCAGCCCGCCGGATCCGGCGCGGAACGCCTTGTGGCGTATCGGCGCGCCGTCGAGGTTGACCCCGCTTGATGCCGCCGGATTGGCGAACACCGCGTCGACCGCCTCCAGCACGGCGGCGACGGAACGGAAGCTGACGGTCAGGTCCACTTTGCGAAACGGGCGTTCGGCGGCACGGGTCCGGGCCGCGAACGCCTCGCGCATTTCAAGGAACGCGCCCGGGTCGGCGCCCTGGAAGCCGAAGATCGATTGCTTGACGTCGCCGACCGCGAACACGGTGCGCGGGGCCAGGCCGAGCGCCTCGTGCCGGCCGCGCCCGACGAAGAATTCGGCGGCGAGCGCGGCGATCACCCGCCACTGCTCGGGGTTGGTGTCCTGGGCCTCGTCGATCAGGATGTGGTCGATGCCGCCGTCGAGCTTGTAGAGCACCCAGGAGGCGTTGCCCTCGGTCGCGAGCATCTTCTCGGCGGCGTGGATCAGGTCGTCGTAGTCGAGCAGCGCGCGGGCGCGCTTGCGCGCGGCATACGAATCGAGCAGCGCACGGGCGAGGACGAGAAGCGCCGCCGTCGCCGCCGCCAGCGCCGCCGCGCGGCGGCGGAATTCAGCCGCGAGCAGGCGCGCGGCCTCGCCGTCGAGAATAACGTCGATGCCCGCGTTCTTCGCCGCAACGTCCTTGGTCACCAGCCGCTCGCGGATTTTCGGCAACTCGCCGGAAAATGTGAGAAACAAGTCCGCGTAATCGTCGAACGCGGCGGCGCGGGCCTCGGGGGCGGCCGCGAGCCAGCGCGCGATCCCCTCGCCCCGCTCGCGGTCGGTTTTTTTCGTACTGGCGCGGAGGCCGTCGGCCGCGAATTTCAAGCCGAGCGCGTCGAACGCGCGGTCGGCGCAGGCCTCCGCGACGACCGAGTCCGGCGTTTCGCCGTCGCCGAGCCCGAGCGTGCGCCGCAGCGCCGCGATCGTGCGGGCGAGGGATTCCGCGCCCCGGCCGAAACGGTCGAACATGCGCCCGAGCCGCGCCCGCGCGCGCGCCAGTTCGGTCATCAATCCGGCGAAGTCCTCTTCGTTCACATGGCGCGTCACTTCGGCGAGCGCCGCGCCCAGCGCGCCGCCGTCGGCCTCGGCGCGCGCGAGCGTTTCTTCCCGCGCCTGGGCGAGCATTTCCTCGGCGTCGCGTTCGTCCATGAGCGCGAAGTGGGGCGCGATGCCGGCTTCGAGCGGAAAGCGGCGCAGCAGCGATTGGCCGAAGGCGTGGATGGTCTGGATCGGCATGCCGCCCGGCGCGTCGAGCACGCGCGCGAACAGGCCGCGCGCGCGATTTTTCTCCGCCGCGTCCGCCGGCCGCCCGAGCAGCGAGGCGAGCTCCTTTTCCAAATCCGCGTCCGCCGCCGTCGCCCACGGCCCGAGGCGCTCGGCGATGCGCTTGCTCATCTCGGCCGCGGCGGCCTTGGTGAAGGTGAGGGCGAGAATGCGTTCCGGCGCCATGCCTTCCAGCAGCAGGGCGAGGATGCGCTCGGTCAGCACCTGGGTCTTGCCGGTGCCGGCCGAGGCCGCGACCCACACCGACGCGGCCGGATCGGCGGCGCGCCGCTGGTCGGCCGCCGGATCGAGCGGGGCGATGGTCGCCGATCGGGTCATGCGTCGTCGCCCGCGATATCCGCCCATTCCTTGACGCGGGCGAGATGCTCGTAATCGCTGAAGCGCGGCGCCCGGTCGGGGCGCGGGCGCGCCTCGTAGGGCGTCGCCGGATCGTCGAACGCCGCGACCAGGCGGGCGAGGCCTTCGCGCGCCTCGGCGACCAGCCGCCCGGGATCGAGCGGCAAGACCTTGATCTCGCCCACGGGATCGCCGCCCTTGAGCCGCCAGTATTCGAGCCGGGCGACAAGGGCGGCCGGAACGTCGGCGAAGCCGCCCGCTTCGGCGATCATCGCCTCGATCGGCAGCTGCGGCGCGAAGCCGGCGGCGACTTCGTCGGTCTTGGGCGGCGCGCCGGTCTTGTAGTCGAGGATGACGAGGCGGCCGTCGTTGTCGCGGTCGATCCGGTCGGCGGTCGCGCGCACCGCGAACGGTCCCGCCGGGCCGGGGAGTTCGAGCCGGCCCTTGGCCTCGGTCGCGCTGGCGGCGAGACCGGCGCGGCGTTCGCCTTCCTCGGCCGCGAACCAGCGCGCGATGCGCGCGAAGCGCGGCCACCAGAACGCCCGGATGCCGGGGCGGTCGAGCACGGCGGCGAACGTTTCGCGCCCCAAGGCGAGCAGCGACGCCTCGGCTTCCGCCGGCAGCGGCGCGGGCGGCGGATGGCGCCGGATAAACCGTTCCAGCGCGGCATGGATGAAGGTTCCGTAATCGGCGCGGCTGGGATCGGCGTCGAGCGGATCGAGCGCCCTGAGGCCGAGCACGAACTCGGCGTAGATCGCGTAAGGATCGCGCATCCAGGTTTCGATCCGGGTCGCGGACAGCTCGCGCGGGCGCGCGGCCACCGGCGGGCACGGCCGCGGGCGCAATTCGGCGCGCGCGCGCGCCGCCGATTCCGCCGGCCGGTCGAGCAGCGCCTGCCACGCCGACCAATCCTCCGGATCGGCGAATCCGTCGGCATGCTCGGTGCCGCGCACCAGATTGGCGATCCGCATCAGCCAGCGCGACGGCACCGTCGGCGAACCGTCGACGCGCTCGGCGCGGGTGAGATAGACGCGCGGCGCGGCGAACGCCTGGACGAAATCGTGGGCGGAAAGGCCGATGCGCCGCTCCGGGCTCGGCAGGCCGAACGCGGCCATCATCGGCCGGCTCATCCACGGGCTCGCCGCCGCCTCGGGCGGCCAGCTGCCTTCGTTGAGCCCGCCCAGGATCAGGACATCGGCGTGCTGCAACCGGGCTTCGAGCGGGCCCCAGATGTGCAGGCGCGGGTGGAGGCCATAGGCCGGACGCACCACGCGCCCGGCGATCAGCGCCTCGAACAGGGCGGCGTAGGCCGCGCCCTCGACCGGGCCGAGGGCGTCGGCGGCATCGCGCAATTCAGCAACGACATCGGCCGCCGCCGTTCCGGCCGCGCCGGCCCACAGTCTTTGCGCGCCGTCGGCGTCGTCGTCCCGCGCCAGCGCCTCGGCGGCGGCGATATGCCGGGCGACGAGATCGCCGAGTTCCGCCGTCGGCGCGGCGACGGCCTCGGCGAACGGCCGCATGGCGTCCGCGAACGCGGCGACCGTGTCGCGCGCGCGCGGGTCGC
>VGZQ01000076.1 GCA_016872535.1 Rhodospirillales bacterium
TTGCGATTTCAACAGCCACGTCGCCGAAGCTGTGCCCGAGGGGCGCTGGCGGGACGCCGTCGTTCGCGAACTCGCGCATTACCATGCCGAAACCGGGCGCTTGGGGCACGCGCGCACGATTTTTTTCGGCGGCGGCACGCCATCCCTGATGTCGCCCGAGTCGGCGGGCGCGATCGTCCATGCGGTCAAGCGGCTATGGGGCTTGGCCGACCACGCCGAAATCACGCTCGAAGCCAACCCGACCTCGGTCGAGGCGAAAAAATTCGAGGGATTCCGACGCGCGGGCATCAATCGCGTGTCGATCGGCGTCCAGGCGCTCGACGACGAGGCGCTCCGGTTTCTCGGTCGCAAGCATTCGGCGGCCGAGGCGCTGCGCGCGCTGGAAACGGCGGCCGCGATCTTCCCGCGCTTTTCCTTCGATCTCATCTACGCGCGGCCCGGCCAGACCGTCGCCGGATGGCGCCGGGAATTGGGGCGCGCGCTCCGCTTCGCCCGCGGCCATCTTTCGCTCTACCAACTGACGATCGAACCGGGCACCCTCTTTCACCGCGATCGCGTCCTCGCCGCCGACGAGGACGCCGCCGCCGATCTCTTCGAGGCAACCCAGGAAATGACGCGCGCCGCCGGCCTGCATCCTTACGAGATTTCCAATCATGCTAAACCCGGCGCCGAATGCCGCCATAACCTGATCTATTGGCGGGGCGGTTGTTACGTCGGCGTCGGTCCCGGCGCGCACGGGCGCATGGCATCTTCGGACGGCACGGCCGTCGCCACCCACCAGATTCACGATCCCGCCGGATGGCTCGCGGCGGTCGAAAAGGTCGGCCACGGCACCGGCAAGCGCCAGCGGCTGACTCCGGAAAAACGCCGCGAGGAACTGCTGCTCGCGGGCCTGCGGCTCAGCGAGGGCGTCGGCCGGGCGCGGTTTCGGGCATTGACCGGAGCGGACGTGCTCGCCGTCGTCGACCGGGCGGCGTTGGCGCGGCTCGCGGACGGCGGCTTTCTCGAATGCGACGAGCACCGCCTGCGCGCGACCGCCGCCGGACGGCAACGGCTCAACGCCATTCTGACCTCGCTGCTGCCGGCGCGTTGATTCAGTTCCTGAAGGATTCCGGCGCCGGGCTGACGACGCGGGTGCCGTTGGCGAGCACTTGCAGCACCGCGAGCCCGCGTTCGTTGCCGCCGTCCGGGCGCAGACGGAAAATTCCGTCGCTGCCGGCGAAGCCCGAGCTTTGCGTCAGCGCGGCGGGCGAGAAATCGGCGCCCCTCTCGCCGCGCGCCAAAACCGCGGCGAGCGCGCCCGCGTCGTAGGCAAGCGTCGCCAGCCGGGGCGGCGCCGCGCCGAACGCCTGGCGGTAACGCTGCTCGAAAGAGGCCCGGGTCTGCGGCGGCGGCGCCGGGTACCAGCCGCCGACCAGCGCCGGTTCCGCGCCCAGCTGCGCCTGGTCCCATCGCCCGGTGCCGAGCATGCGGATTTTCGCCGGGTCGATGTCGAAGAACGGCAGCAGCGCGGCGATCGCCTGCAGGCGCTGTCCGCCGTCGGGCAGCAGCAAGGCGTCGAACGGCAATTCGCCCAGGGTTTGCATCCGTTCCAGGCGCGCCAGCGCGCGCTTGGATATCTCGTCGTCGCGGCCTTCCAGTTCCTTCTTCTGCGCGAGCAGCGCCTGGCGACGCGCGTCGTAGTTGGCGAAGCGGCGGATCAAATCGGAAAAATCGGTCGCGTTCGGATCGTAGAACTGCACTTGCGTCACCACCGCGTTGCCGTCGGCGGCCGCCTGGCGCAGCGCGGCGACGACCGCGCGGCCGTAGTCGTTGTCGGGCGCGAGCGCGGCGAAGCGGACGAAGCCGCGCGCGCGGGCGTAGCCGACGACCCGGCGCACCTCGGATTCGGGCTGGAAGCCGAGGATGTAGGCGCCGTCGCCGGCGGCGGCGCGGTCGGAGGAAAACGCCACCACCGGTACCCGCGCGACGCGCGCCACCGGCGCGACCGCCCGCACGCTTTGCGCCAGCAGCGGCCCGAGAATCAACTGCGCGCCGTCGGCGATCGCTTCCTGGGCCGCGCGTTGCGCGCTTTCGGGCGAATCGCCGGTGCCGTGAACGACGATCTCGAATTTTTCGTCGGCCCAATCGAACAGCGCCATTTGCGCCGCGTTCAGCATAGCTTGGCCGAGGGACGCGTTCGCGCCGGCGAGCGGCACCAGAAGTCCGACCCGGACCGCGCCCGGAATCGGCGGCGGCGGCGCCACGGCGGGAGCTTCGGGCGCGGCTTCGTCCGGCTGGCCCGGCGCGGTCGGCCGCGACAGCAAGGGGGCGAGCGACGGTGTCGCGGGTTGCGCCGGGCGAACCGCCGGGCTCGACGCGACCGGCGGCGCGGCCGGGGACGCGGTGGGAGGCGCCGGCCGAACGGCCGGCGCGTCTTGCTTCGCCGGACCCGGCCTGGGAGACTCGCAGCCCCAGAGCACACCCGCGGCGAGCACCCCAAGGACGGAGGGCCATGCGGCCATCAGGCGGCGATTACGGAAAAAGCGCATCGGCTCTCCTCCCCGGCGGACTCTATCTGGTGGCGACGCCGATCGGCAATCTCCGCGACGTGAGCCTCCGGGCGCTCGACACCCTCGCCGGCGCGGGCGCGATCGCCTGCGAGGACACGCGCGTCACCGCGAAGCTCCTCGCCCGGCACGGAATCTCCCGTCCGTTGATCGCCTATCACGACCACAACGCCGAGCGCGTCCGGCCCCGCCTGCTGGAGCGGCTTCAAGCGGGCGAGGCGATCGCGCTGGTGTCGGACGCCGGTTCGCCGCTCATCGCCGACCCCGGCTTCAAGCTGGTGCGCGAGACGGTCGCACGCGGCATTCCGGTCACCGCCGTGCCGGGGCCGTCGGCGGCGGTCGCCGCGCTGCAACTGTCGGGCCTGCCCGCGGACCGTTTTTTCTTCGCCGGCTTCCTGCCGGCCAAACCGACGGCGCGGCGGAAATCGTTGTCGGAGATCGCGGGCGTTCCCGGGACGTTGATCTTTTTCGAAACCGCGCCGCGGCTCGCGCGCGCGCTGGCCGACATGGCCGAGATTTTCGGGCCGCGCCCGGCGGCGGTCGCGCGCGAACTCACCAAGATGTTCGAGGAGGTACGGCGCGGTCCCTTGCCCGACCTCGCCCGCCATTACGGCGAAGCCGGGCCGCCCAAGGGCGAAATGGTCGTCGTGGTCGCGCCACCTGACAGTCATCCCGGCGCGACGGACGTCGATGGCGCGTTGAGAACGGCGCTCGCCCGCCTTTCGCCGTCGGCCGCGGCCGCCGAGGTCGCGCGCGTGACCGGAATTTCCCGGCGCGAGCTTTACCGGCGCGCCCTCGAACTGAAACCCAAATGAATCTTCCATGAGCGGACGCGCCGCCGAACTCGTCGCGCTGCTGCTTTTGACGCTCAAGGGTTATCGCGTGCTCGCCCGACGATTTTCGATCGGCGCGGGAACCGGCGCGGGCGAAGTGGACGTGATCGCGCGACGCGGCCACACGCTCGCTTTCGTGGAAGTCAAATCGCGTCCCGACTTGAACACGGCGGCCGAGTCGATTCGCCCCGATCAGCGCCGACGCATCGCCCGCGCCGCCGACGCGTTCGTCGCCAAGCGGCCGGGGTTGCGCGATTGCCAAGTCCGATTCGACGCGATTTTGGTCGCGCCGGGACGATGGCCGCGTCATGTCCCGAACGCCTGGCGCGCCGACGAGTGAAGAACGATTGAGGCCTGCGCCGCACGCTTGTATGATCGCGCCCATGCGCCGATTCGCCGCTCCTTATGCCTTGATCGCCCTGTTTGCCTTGCCGATCCTCCTCGGCGGCTGCGTCGGCGCCGCGGTCGGCGGCGCGGCCGCCGTCGGCGTCGCGGCCTATGATGAGCGCGGGATCGACGGCGTCGCCAGCGACCTGAAGCTCGCCATGGACATCCGCACCCGCTGGCTCGACAAGGACCACCTGATCCCGACCAAGGTGTCGGTCGAGGTCCACGAAGGCCGCGCGCTGCTTACCGGTCTGGTCCAGGACGAAAAGATGCGCGCCGACGCGGTCGGCGAGGCGTGGAAAGTGGTCGGCGTCAAACAAGTGCTGAACGAAATCGAGATCGCGCCTTCCGCCGGCGTGGTCGACTACAGCCGCGACACCTGGATCACGACCCAGATCAAGTCCAAGCTCGCGTTCGACGAAAAAGTAATGGCGGTCAATTTCAACGTCCAGACCATCAACGGTACCGTCTACCTGATCGGCATCGCCCGCGGCGCGGACGAGCATCGCCGCGTCATCGACACCTGCCGTTCGATCAGCTATGTGCGCCGCGTGGTCGATCACATCCGGGTCAAGCAGGCCGCCGGGGGGGCGTCGTGAGCCTGCCCGCCTCGCTGTCGCCGGCGGTGCGCGTCGCGCTCCGCGCGGTCGCGGCGCAGGCCGAAGCCGACATCGACGTCGCCGAGGTGGCCTTGATGCTCGCCGTCGCCGGGCGGCCGGGCGTGCTGCTGCAGCCGTACCGCCGCCACCTCGCCAAGATCTGCGAGGATGTCGCCCGCCACGCCGGGCCCGAGCCTTCGCTCGACATGCGGGTCGAGGCGCTGGCCGAGATCGTCGCCAAGCGCTACGGCTACGTCGGCACCGCCGATGCCTTTCGCGATCCCGACTGCGCCAATCTCACCTATGTCATGGACCGGCGCGGGGGGCTGCCCGTGACCCTCGGCATCATTTATCTGCACGTCGCCCGGACCCTCGGCTGGCCGCTCGCGGCCGTCGATTTTCCGCCCCGTCTTCTGCTCCGCCTCGATCATGGCGGCCGGCGCGCGTTGCTCGACCCGTTCGCGGGCCTGAAAGTTCTGGAAACGCCGGCGCTGCGCGTCATGCTGAAGGAATTTTCCGGCCCCGAGGCCGAAATCCGTCCCGGTCATTTCCGCGCCCTTTCCGCACGCGAGGTGCTGCTTCGGCTCCAAAACACGATCAAGGCGCGACTGCTCGATTCCCGCCAGATCGAGGACGCGCTCGCCCAGATCGAATTGATGCTGCTGTTCGCGCCCGAATCGCCGGAACTGTGGCGGGAGGCGGGCGTGCTCAATTCCCGGCTCGATAACGTCAAGGCCGCGGTCGCCGCGTTCGAGGAGTTCCTGCGGCGCGAAACCCGCGATTCGAGCCGTTACCGCGTTTCGATCCTGCTCCAGGAGCTGCGCGGCCGGCTCAATTGAGCGCCAAGCGCCGCAACAAACCCTCCCGATTCGATGAAGCTCGCCGTCGCCATCCAGATGGATCCGATCGAAACGGTCAACATCGAGACCGATTCGACCTTCGCGCTCGCGCTCGAAGCGGAGCGGCGCGGCCATGCCCTGTTCCACTACTTGCCCCAGAACCTCGCCTTCGCCCACGGCCGGCTCAAGGCGCGCGCGCGGCCTTTGTCCGTGCGGCGTAAAAAAGAAGACCATTACACGCTCGGCGCGAGCGAGGTTCTCGACCTGGCCGGAGTCGACGCGGTGCTGATGCGCCAGGACCCGCCGTTCGACATGGCCTACATCACCGCGACGCATCTTCTCGAGCACATTCATCCCGCGACGCTGGTGGTCAACGATCCGGCGAGCGTGCGCAACGCGCCGGAAAAATTGTTCGTGACCCATTTCCCGGAACTGATGCCGCCGACATTGATCGCGTCCGACCGCGACGAGATCAAGGCCTTCCGTGCCGAGCATCGCGAGATCGTGATCAAGCCGCTCTACGGCAACGGCGGCGCCGGGGTGTTCCACATCCGGCCCGAGGACGACAACCTCAACGCGCTGCTCGAGATGTTCACGACCATGAGCCGCGAGCCGGTCATCGTCCAGAAATACCTTCCCGCCGTGCGCGAGGGCGACAAGCGCATCGTGCTGGTGGACGGCCACCCGGCCGGCGCGCTCAAGCGGGTGCCGCCGCCGGGCGAGGCGCGCGCCAACCTGCACGTCGGCGCGCGCGCGGAAAAGGCGACGCTGGATGCCCGCGACAGGGACATCTGCGCCGCCATCGGCCCGACGCTGAAGGAGAAGGGCCTGATCTTCGTCGGCATCGACGTGATCGGCGGCTATCTCACCGAAATCAACGTCACCTCGCCAACCGGCATCCAGGAAATCGGCCGCTTCGACGTCGTTTCGATTGAATCCCAAATCTGGGACGCGATCGAGGCGCGGATCAAATCCGCGAAGGCGTAAGTCCTCCGCGAACGAAACGGCGATGGAATCTTTCTTGGTTTCGACCGCCGTCGTCGCGGTGGCGGAAATCGGCGACAAGACGCAGCTGCTCGCCCTGGTGCTCGGCGCGCGCTTCCGCCGCCCCCTGCCGATCATGGCCGGCATACTCCTGGCGACGCTCGCCAATCATGCGCTGGCTGCTTGGGCGGGCGTGTTCGCCGCCGCCTGGCTCGCGCCCGACGTGCTGCGCTGGGCGCTCGGACTTTCCTTCCTGGCCATGGCCGTTTGGGCCCTGATTCCCGACAAAGCCGACGCCGACCCCCGGATGGCCGGCGCGGCGGGCGCGTTCGCCGCCACCCTGATATCGTTTTTTCTGGTTGAAATCGGCGACAAGACCCAGATCGCCACCGTCGCCCTGGCGGCCCGTTTCGACGCCATCGCCGTCGTCACGCTCGGCACGACGCTTGGCATGATGATCGCGAACGCGCCCGCCGTGGCGCTTGGCGACGTGGCTGTAAAAAAGGTACCGTTCGGGGTCGCGCGCGCCATCGCCGCGGCGATATTCGGCGCGCTCGGTATCGCGGCTCTGGTCTTTCCCGCAACCGGCTACTAACCAGATCGTGCTTCCGGCGGATGCGGGCTATGATCCCGGATCCCGTCGCCGCGATTGAAGATAAAAGGTTTCGCCATGGACTACCTGCTCGCCCTCATTGCCGACCCCGCCGCCTGGGCCGCGCTGATAACCCTGGTGGCGATGGAGGTGGTGCTCGGCATCGACAACCTGATCTTCATCGCCATTCTCACCAACAAGCTGCCGGCGCAATTCCGCGCGCGGGCGCGGCGGATCGGCCTTTCCGCCGCGCTGCTCATGCGGCTCCTGCTGCTCGGGACCATCGCCATCATCGTCCAGCTGACCGATCCGGTCTTCCATGTTTTCGGCGCCGGTTTTTCCTGGCGCGACCTGATCCTGGTCGCGGGCGGCCTGTTTCTGGTATGGAAGGCAACCAAGGAGATTCACCACAGCGTCGATCCCGAGCCGGGCCCGGACATGTTCGATCGCGGCGCGGGCGCGGTCGGGTTCACGGCCGCCATCGGGCAAATCCTGCTGCTCGATCTGGTGTTTTCGATCGACAGCATCATCACCGCCGTCGGCATGACCGATCACATCCCGATCATGGTCGTCGCCGTGCTGATCGCGGTCGCGGCCATGATGTTCGCCGCCGGGCCGCTCGCCAACTTCATCAACGCCAATCCGACCATCGTCATGCTGGCGCTCGGGTTCCTCTTGATGATCGGCACCGCGCTGATCGCCGAAGGGTTCGGCGCGCCGGTCCCCAAGGGTTACATCTACGCGGCGATGGCGTTTTCCGCCTTCGTCGAGGGCCTCAACATGCTGGCCCGGCGCGCGCGGAAAAAGCGGCCGGAAACGGATTCGTGAGGACCCTCACGTCCATGTGACGGCCGCGGCGCGCCGCGCGTGCTATACGGAATGCGTTATGCGCGCAGCATTATTGCGTTTCGGATTGGCGATCGGGATCGTGTGGCTTGCCGCCACGTCGGCGTTCGCAGGACCGTATTATCTCCAGGACGGAGTCGCCGCCGACGGCTACGACACGGTCGCTTATTTCACCGAAGGCCGCGCGGTGAAAGGCGACGCCAAGTTCCAGCATTCCTGGGACGGGGCGAAGTGGAATTTTTCCTCCGCCGCCAACCGCGACCGGTTCGCCGCCGACCCGGCCAAGTACGCGCCCCAGTACGGCGGCTTCTGCGCCTATGGCGTTGCGTCCGGCTACAAGGTCAAAGTCATCGGCGAGGCTTGGCGCGTCCGCGACGGCAAGCTCTATCTTAATTACGACAAATCCGTCCAAAAACGCTGGCTGGCCGATATTCCCGGCTACATCGCCAAGGCCGAAGATAACTGGTCGAAGATCAAGGACAAGTAACCGCGCGCGGCCGTTTCCCCGCCCTGCCGCCATGGCCTATGATCGGCTGCGGGAGGCTCGCCGCGCGCACGAATGAACCGCCTGCCGAACGCATACTTGGCCGTTGTCGACGAGAGCAAGGTTAACGCGTACCTGTTGTCCGAAAGCCATCCGGCGGGACGCGCCAAGGCTGCTTTTTTCCGCCGCCACGGCTTTCGGGTGGCGGCGTGGGAAGTCTTGCGGGACGCGCTCATCGTCCATGGGCGGACCGCCGATGTCGTCTCGACGATCGAGACTCCATTCGGAACGAAGTATATATTGGAAGGGACGCTCGCCGCGCCGGACGGCCGTTCGCCGCGTCTGCGCACGGTTTGGTTCGTGACGACGGGCGAGACTTCCCTGCGGTTGGTGACGGCCTATCCGGCCGTCGGAGGCGAGAAATGATCAAGGAACTCGATCCCGTCGTCCTGACCGAAGACTTGCCCGAGGACGGACTGAAAACGGGCGACGTGGGCTGGGTCGTGATGGTCCACGGCGGCGGCGCCGGATTCGAGGTGGAATTCACGACGCTCGCGGGCGAGACCGTTTCGGTCGTGACGGTTCCATCCACGGCCGTAAGGCCCGTCGGCCCCAAGGAGATCGCCCACGCGCGAATGGTGGCGTGAGTGGGTGGGTTCCGCCGGGCCCGACGAAGCAACCGGCAGAGACCCTATCCCAACTTGGTTCTGGCCATACAGTATTTCCGCAGCCTACCAATTGAGCAGCGGAAGAAAGCAAGATGCGCTTTCGAAGAAGAACGATTCATTAGATACCGGTCACAAAGATTACTTATGGCAGCGGCAGCATCGCTGATCTGCCTGTGTTCCTCATTCCCGAGGAAATAATGCGGTATGGCGCCTTCAAGCACCTTCGCCGTATTCCTTGCCGCCACGGATATTGGCTCTACTAGAAAACGAACATGAAGGCATTTATTGCAACTGGTTTCGGATGCTCGATTTCATCCCGAATTCCGCTTAATCGTTCGAGCAGTTTGTTCTCTTCCTCTGTTAACTTCAAAAGGGATTTGGTCTTGGCTTTTTCTATCAACTCAAGAAAATTTACGACTTTGTAATCCTTGATATCGAACTCGACCGACGGGGCCACGGTCTCCTCGTGTCGCTTGGCTGTTTTGTCCGAATATGCGCCACGGTAGTCTGGCCCGGAAAGCGCTGCCACCAATGCCGCCTGAAGCGCCGCGTGAGCTGCCTTGGCAGCAAACAACAACTGGATCGGTTTAGATTCGGCTGCGGCGAGTTTCTTTGCGCACACCACCAATTCCTCTCCCGCTAAACTCACGGGATGAAAGATTATCCGGTCGTCAGGATTCACGGTCCGCCTTCCCTGCGCTCCTGCCGTTACCTGAAGCGCCCAATGGAATCTAGCATCTTGCACATCGGCAGCTACGGCCGCGCCTTCGCTTGTTCGTACACCAGATCAGTTAAGAACATCGCTCTTTGCGGTCTTTCAAACGATTGGGCATCATAGCGGAGAGCCGCCTCTTGCGCGCGGGGAGGTAGTCCCCGTCCTATGTGCATGGTAGAACCTTATCCTATCCGCCGCACCGATTCGCGGCGAAAGGGCAGGAGGCGATGGTCGCGCGCGTCAACACGGTGGCGTTCCAGGGAATCGGCGTGCTCGCCGTCGACGTCCAGGTGCAGATGGCGTCGGGCCTGCCCGCGTTCACCCTGGTCGGCCTGCCGGACAAGGCGGTCGGCGAATCCCGCGAGCGGGTGCGCGCGGCGCTCGCCGCCATGGGCCTCGCACTGCCGGCGAAGCGTATCACCGTCAATCTCGCGCCGGCCGATCTCGCCAAGGAAGGCTCGCACTTCGACCTGCCGATCGCGCTTGGCCTGCTCGCCGCCATGGACGCGCTGCCCAAGGACGAGATCGCCGAGTACGCGGCGCTCGGCGAACTCGGGCTCGACGGGCGGATCGCGCGGGTCGCGGGCGTGCTGCCGGCCGCGCTGCACGCGCGCGAACAGGGCCTCGGCCTGATCTGCCCCGCGGGCCAAGGCCCCGAAGCCGCCTGGGCGGAGGGCCTGCGCGTGCTGGCGGCGAGCGATCTGGTGCAGATCGTCAACCATTTCCGGGGCAGCCAGGTGCTGGCCGCACCGGTCGCCAGGCTTTCCGAATCCGCCGCCCTCTATCCCGACATGGCCGACATCAAGGGCCAGGAAACCGCCAAGCGCGCGATCGAGATCGCCGCCGCGGGCGGGCACAATTTGCTGATGATCGGCCCGCCCGGCGCGGGCAAATCCATGCTCGCAAGCCGCCTGCCCGGCTTGCTGCCGCCGCTCGACGCCGCCGAGGCGCTGGAAGTGAGCCTTATCCAAAGCGTTGCCGGCGAATTGCCCGAGGACGGCTTGACGCGGCGGCGCCCGTTTCGCGATCCGCACCACTCGGCCTCGGTCGCGGCGCTGGTCGGCGGCGGCGCGCGCGCCAAGCCGGGCGAAGTGTCGCTCGCCCATTTGGGCGTTCTCTTTCTCGACGAGCTGCCGGAATTCCAGCGCGGCGCGTTGGAGGCGCTGCGCCAGCCGCTGGAAACCGGGCGCGTCTCGGTCGCGCGCGCCAACGCCCATGTGACGTATCCCGCCCGGGTTCAGTTGATCGCGGCCATGAACCCATGCCGCTGCGGGCACCTGGACGACGCCGCCCAAGCGTGCTCCAAGGCGCCGCGCTGCGCCGAGGAGTATCAATCGCGCATTTCCGGGCCGCTGTTCGACCGCATCGACCTGCACGTGGAAGTCGGCGCCGTCAACCCGATGGACCTGACCCTGCCGCCGCCCGCCGAGAACAGCGCCGCGATCGCGGCCCGCGTCGCCCGCGCGCGTGAAATCCAGAAAGCGCGTTACCCCGCGCTCAACGCCGATCCGCCGGTGCGGACCAACGCCGAGGCCGATGGAACGCTGTTGGAAAAAGTCGCCGCGCCGGACGAGGCCGGACGCAAACTGCTCGCCGAGGCGGTGGAGCGGTTGAAATTATCCGCGCGCGGCTATCACCGGATGCTGCGCGTGGCGCGCACGCTCGCCGACTTGGAAGGCGCCGAAAGCGTGCGCCGTATTCACGTCGCCGAGGCGCTTTCCTTCCGCCGCATCGCGCCCAACCGGATCGGGGCCCACTGAAAACACCCCATTCTTCCCTTCGGACTAAATTCGGTCTATATTTTGGTCGAAATCGGGCGAGGAGACCGGCGATGAAACTTTCGGAACAGGTCAAGTCGATCAGCTATCTCAAGGCCCACGCGCCGGAGGTGATCCGTGACCTGGCCAGGGGCCAAGACCCGGTCATCATCACGCTGCACGGCGAAGCCAAGGCTGTCTTGCAGGACATCGCCAGCTACGAGCAGGCCCAGGAGACCATGGCCCTGCTCAAGATGCTGGCTCTGACCCACAAGGCCGTCGAGCGGGGCAAGGTCCGCCCGGCCCGTGAAGCCTTCGCCCGCGTTCGTGCCCGCGTGAAAAAAACAGCGTAAAGAAATAGGCCCGACGTGCCGTTCGAGGTTCTGTTGTCCGAGGACGCTGAACGGGATATCGAGGATATTTACCGCTACGTCGCCCGGCGCGACACGATCGATAAAGCGGATCGCCTGCTCGTTGCGCTTGAGGAAACTTGCCTCGGATTGTCCGAATTTCTGGAGCGCGGCAATGTACCGAAGGAACTTTCGTCCCTGGGCATGACCGAATTCCGCGAGGTCCATTACAAGCCGTATCGGGCGATCTACCGGATTATCGGCCGCAAGGTCGTTGTCTACGGCGTTCTCGACGGGCGACGGGATATGCAGACCCTACTGCGGCGGCGGCTCATCCGTTGACGCTCTTGCCGCGTTCGCGGCGGAAGCCGCCCGCATCGCGCCCAACCGGACGGCGGCGTAGGCGCTCCGGTCTGGAATCGTATCCAAGATTCTGGCGCGCCCGCAAAACGACACTTTTTCTCCAATCCCATTGCCTCGCCCGCGCATAATGCCCAAAATACCAAAACAAAATGAGCGTCTGGCCATAGGAAAAACCGGCATACATGACAGCTAAGCGTTCTCCGATAAAACGCCGACGTGCGTCGGCGAATACCACCCGCACGAGACGAAAGGCCAGGGTCGGAGGGGGGCAGCCGCCGTCGGATATCCTCGCTCGTGCCGTCGAACTCGCCAACCGAGGAGATTTGAACGGGGCGCTAGCTGCCGCCCAAACAGTCCTGAACATTTATCCCAATCACTGGCAGGCATTGAATTTCATGGGCGCCATTTTGTGGCACCTGGGACGTCGCGCCGAATCTGTCGCGGCAATCGAAAAATCCATTGCGAGCGCGCCTTCAAATGAGATCGATGTCCGGTTCGGTTTAGTCGATCAGCTTCTGCTCGCGATTTCGAAAGGGGGCTTCAATCCAGATAAAGCCATCGGAATTATGTTCGATTTGATCAAACAGCATAAACCAGAGGCGCGTTTCTTGGCCCGATTTACAAACGTGGTGAAAGATTTCGGCCGCCTAGACGAGGCGTTGAAATTAGCCAACATGGCGGTCTCCGCTTATCCGGAAAATCCCACGCTCCACCGCAATAAGGCCTCCGTTCTTATGCGAATGGGGTGGGATGACCGGGCTGTCGCTGCTTATGCACTTAGCATCATGCCCTACCAGCCTAACACGCGAGAAGCGGCGAAAGCTTCGAGTAAAGAAATCCGCTCCCATTACGCCGGGCTTGCGGCTTCATACGACGATAATGCTCTGCATCAATCCTTCAGCGACCGGATGGCCAAGTTCATTGTCGAACTTACCGGCCCGGCTTTGACTAAGCGCGTGCTTGACGCCGGTTGTGGCACCGGGCTTCTGGGAACGTGTCTTAAAGTCGCTCGGTTGGTTGGAATCGACCGGTCTCCGGACATGTTGGCCAAGGCGCGCATTAAGAACATCTACGCCGAATTGGTGGAGGGCGATCTGGTCGAGGCGATGGCGGCGCGGACGGATTCTTTTGACATTGTCGCATCGGTAAGCGTGCTATGTCACATCGCCGACCTCGCGCCTTTTTTCCGGGAGACGGCCCGAATATTGGTTCCCGGAGGCCATCTGTTCTTTTCGGTCGATCCCGCTCCGGATTCCATGGATATTGGCGTAACGGAGCCGGGGGAATACGCCCACAGCCGTGTCTATCTTCGCCGCTTGGCCTCCGAATGCGATTTTACCGAAGTTGCCATCACGGTCATGGAACACCGCGCGACGCCGGGTTTTTGGTGTGCGTTCCAACGCACGTGAGAATCGCTAGCGCGCTTCAGCTCCTCAACGCGAAGTCGGTGGCGGAAACCTGGCCGGCATTGACGCCGTCCACGTGGGCGATCTGATAGGAGTTCGTGTTGGAGGCGTTGCTGGCGTCCGACGTGTAATAGATGTCGACCCCGCCCGAGCCGGTCTGCGATCCAACCACGACGATGCCGCTGACCGCGTTGCCGGAGGACAAGTCGACCGGCGCGCCGCCAAGGCTGGCCGCCGTTTCGAAGTACTGCGCGGGATCGAGAAAGCCCGAATCGCCGAAACCGAAATCGGCGTTGCCGAGCACGAACCGGTCCTGGCCCGGTTGGAAATCGACGACATGGTCGGAACCGAGCGATTGCACCTTGTCGGCGACGGTGGCGCCCGTGCCGCCCGCGAACACAAATTGATCGGCGCCGCCCCCGCCGATCAACGTATCGGCGCCTTGTCCGCCCTGGAGCGTATCGGCGCCGGGACCGCCGATGAGCGTGTCCGCGCCCGCGCCGCCGATCAGAGTCAGGTTCTCGACCGGCGCGGGAATCGGATCGTCGCGCGCCTCAGTGACCGGCGCGGGCGGCGGCGGCTCGACGGAGGCCGGGATATAACCGATCGCCGGCTTGAAGCCGAACACCGGGTCGGACGCGAGGGAAATGCGCACCGGCGACGGCGCGTCGCCCGAACCGGCGAGAAAACGCTCGCCGGACGATCCGGCGATCTGCGGCGAGCCCCAGGCTTCGGCTTCGTTCCGCGCGGCGGCGAACGCGCGCGCCAGCGCCTGATCGGGCGAATCGCCCGCGGCCAGCGCGCCGTTGAAGGCGTTCTCGGCCGCCGCCTGGCCGGCCGCAAGCTCGACGGAGGTCGCCGCCCGACCGGCCTGGGTAATGATGGAATCGGCGATTACGGCGGCGAACGCTTGCTGCGGTCCCGTAACGTTGGTGGTGACCGCCGCGATCCAGCCGCGCGCATCGGCGAGCAGTTCGCCGCGATCGACCCGCGAGGCCCACTCGCGCGCGATGGTCGTGATCCATCCTTCGCCGGCGCCGGCGCGACCGGGCCCGGCCGCGAGCGCGGGGTCGGCGGACGCGACCTCGAGGGCCGCTTCCCATCCCGTTGCTGGGCGGCGGGCCTCGACCGCGTCAGGGCCGCCTTCCGTCCGCGCCGCCCATTGTTCAGCTTCCGAAACGGTCGGGGCCGGCACCGCGACGGCCCGCCAGCTGTCGGCCGCCGCCAAAACTTCGCTCGCGCCGAGATCGGGCCGCGTTCGCGCCGCCCACGCATCTGCCTCGCGCGCGGAGGGCGCGGTTTCGGTCGCCGCCTGCTCGCGCGCTTCGGCAATTTCGGTGCGGGGACGCCAGGCGGCGAAGGCGGGATCTTCCGTAGGCGGCGTCGGGGCGGCGAAGGCGCTCGGGTTTTCCCGGTGCGCGCGCGTCAGCGCCTCAACGTAGGCCGGCGCGAATTCGCGCGCGGCGTCGGCGAGCGCGGTGACGGCGTCGCCGAATTGCAGGCCGACCTGGCGCACGGTCATCAGGAAGGGCGTCGACGGCGCGATCTCGTAGCCGGCGGCGCTTGCGCCTTCGTTCGCCTG
>VGZQ01000077.1 GCA_016872535.1 Rhodospirillales bacterium
AGCCCCGGTCGTCCCAGGAGGAAATGTAGTCGTCCGACTGCATTTCGATCAGGCGCGACGCCGTGCGCTGGAACTCGAACGACCCGGTGCCCTCGGTGTACAGCTCTTCCGGCCGCGCGTCGGCCGAACACACCAGGTTGACCTTGTGCTCGTAGAGGGTGTCGATCAGGGTCACGAAACGGTGCGCCTCGTTATGGCGCTTGGGCCCGAGGCGCGGAATGCCGCTCATCACCACGGTGTGGCAGCGATCCGCGATCGCCGCGTAATCGGCCGACCCGAGCGGTTGTTCGCAGAGATCGGCGAACGAGGCGAACAGCACCCCGTCGGCCATGCGCGGAAATTGGACCTCGCGGCCCTGGACCATCACGTACCAGGGCTTCGCTTCCGCGCCCGCCGTCAGCTTGGCGAAGGCGGCCTCGAGGCGGCTCTCGGCGTCGGGGCCGGAAGGCGTAAGGTAGGTGTCAAACGAGCGCATCCGCTCGAGGCGGTAATCGATGCCGGAGTCGAGTTCAATCACGTCGAGTTTCCGTTCGATCAAATCGATGAACGGCAGGAACAATTCGCGCTGCAAGCCCCCCTTGTAGAGATCGACGGGCGGACGGTTGGAGGTGGTCACCACCACCACGCCCTGCTCGAACAGGGCCTCGAACAGGCGGCCCAGGATCATGGCGTCGGCGATGTTGCTGACGTGGAACTCGTCGAAGCAGAGCAGCCAGGCCTGGTCGACGATAACGCGCGCCAGCGCCTTCAGAGGATCGGCGTCGGCGCGGACTTTGCCGGCGCGCGCCGCTTCGCGGAAGCAATGCACGCGGTCGTGGACCTCGAGCATGAAGGCATGGAAGTGAATCCGCTTGCGGCTGTCGATCGCGACATTGTGGAAGAAGACATCCATCAGCATCGTCTTGCCGCGCCCGACCCCGCCGTGGAGATAGATTCCGCGCGGCGTCGCCATGCGCCGGTGCTGCAGGCGCGCGAGCCAGCCGGAGCGGCCCATCTGCTGGGCATAGGGCGCAATCTCGTCGGCCAGCGTTTGCAGGCGCGCGACCGCGGTCATTTGCGCGGCATCGGGGCGCGCCGCGCCGTCCGCGATCAGGCGGCGATAGGCGGCGAGAGGGCCCGAGGGGGCGGCAGCATCCATGAACGCCACACTATCGGGTCCGTTGCGGGATATGAAAAGAGGAGAACGCCCCGTCCTCACGGCGCGAAGGCGCGCTCCATGTCGCGGCGGATTTTCGCGGCCAAGCCGTCGGGGGGCGTTTCCAGGTCGGCCCAGGCGACCGCCTGGCCCTTGGGGATCGGCCGCGCCAGCTTGACGCCGTGCGCGAGGCCGATCGGCAACGCGCGCCGGGCGAGCGAGGCCTGCGCCGGCATCAGCCGGCCCCAGACCGTATGGCCGCCTTCGCCGTCGAGGATTTCGCCCGCCGCCAGGTCGCGCTTGGCGGTCGCCACCACGTCGGCGTTGAAGCCGCGCGCGACGCCGGTCGGCATCTTCAGGAGGCCGACGGTGGCGACGCTGATGCCGAGTTCGAGGCCGATCAGGTGATAGGGGCGCCACAGCGCGGCGTAACGGCCGCTGCGGTCGGTGATCAGGCCGTAGTCGGAAAAGCAGCGCTCGACGTATTCGGAGGGCGCCTCGAACACCACGTACACGCCCCAGCGCAGGTTGCTGGCGAGATCGCGTCCGTCGCGCCCCCGGCTCGAGACCACCTCGACCTGGCCCTTGTGGTGGAGCGCGCCGCCCGCGCTCATCGGAATCAAAGTTTCGGCGAGCTTGTCGACGGCGCACGGCGGAAAGCCGAGCCCGTCCGGCGCCGGGGTCAGCCCGGTCGCGTTGGCGACCGCCGCCATTTCGATCGCCGACTTGGTGCCGTCGAGAAACGAATTGAACATCTTGGCGTTGAGGCCGCTGGCCTTCGCCCGCTCCGGCGTCAGGCCGTAATGGGTCCAGACCGTGTCGGGGGTCGATTCGTGGAACTGGGGCATGTAGAGGGTGCCTTTGCCCGCCGCGACCACGTCGAAGCCGCACGCGCGCGCCCAATCGACTTGTTCGCAGATCAGGGCCGGCTGGTCGCCGTAGGCGAGCGAATAGACGACGCCCGCCTCGCGCGCGCGCCGCGCGAGCAACGGGCCGGCCAGCACGTCGGCCTCGACGTTGACCATCACCAGATCGCGCCCGCGCTCGAAGCAGGCGAGAGCGTGGCGGATGCCGGCTTCAGGCGCGCCGGTCGCCTCGATCACCACGTCGAGGCCGGGCGCGTTGACCAGCGCGAGCGCGTCGTCGGTCACCCGGGTCGAACCGTCGGCGAGCGCCTTGGCGAAGCTGGGCGCGGCGATCCGTTCCTCGGGCCAGCCGGTGGTCTTGAGGGCCGCGCGCGCGCGCTCGGGCGACAAATCGGCGACGCCGAGCAGGTGCAGGCCGGGCGTGCGCCGCGCCTGGGCGAGGAACATGGCCCCGAACTTGCCGGCGCCGATCAGGCCGACGCGCAACGGCTTGCCGGCCGCCGCGCGCGCGCCGAGAAGAGCGTGGAGATTCATCGCCGGTGGTTCCGCATTCGGGATCGGGACGTTATCATGGCCGACCGGAAAAGAACAAAGGGCAAAGCCATGAACGAAGATGCCTTCAACATGTCGATCCGCAAGTTTCTCAAGAACGTCGGCGTCACCTCGCAGCGCGAGATCGAAAGCGCGGTGCGCGCCGGCCTCGCCTCCGGCAAGCTCAAGGGCGGCCGCGTCAAGGCGCGCGTGGTCCTGAGCCTCGAAGGGCTCGACGCGCAGAAGACGATCGAGGGCGAGATCGAAATCGGCTGAGGCGCCGCGCGCCGGCTTGGATTATTCCCGCTCGGCGATCAGGGACTTGATCGCGCCGATAGCCTGTCCCGGGTTGAGTCCCTTGGGGCAGGTGCTGGTGCAGTTCATGATGGTGTGGCAGCGGTAGAGCCGGAACGGATCGTTGAGCTCGTCGAGTCGCTCGCCCGCCGCTTCGTCGCGGGAATCGGCGAGCCAGCGGTACGCCTGCAGCAGCACGGCGGGGCCGAGGTAACGGTCGCCGTTCCACCAGTAACTCGGGCAGCTGGTCTGGCACGAGAAGCACAGGATGCATTCCCACAGGCCGTCGAGCTTCGCGCGTTCGTCCGGCGATTGCAGACGCTCGGCCGCCGGCGCGGGCGTCTCCGCCTGCAGCCACGGCTTGATCGAGGCGTACTGGGCGAACGGCACGCTCAGGTCGACCACCAGGTCCTTGACCACCGGCATGTGCGGCAGCGGATAGATCTTCACGTCGCCCTTGATGTCGTCGATCGCCTTGGTACAGGCGAGCGTGTTGGTGCCGTCGATGTTGAACGAGCAGCTACCGCACACACCCTCGCGGCACGAGCGGCGGAAGGCGAGCGTCGCGTCCATCTCGTTCTTGATCTTGATCATCGCGTCGAGAACCATCGGCCCGCAGCGGTCGAGATCGACCTCGAAGGTGTCGAGGCGCGGGTTGTCACCCGCGTCCGGGTCGTAGCGGTAGACGCGGAACCGGCGCACCCGCGTCGCCCCAGCGGGCGCGGGGAAGGTCTTGCCCTCGACCACGCGCGATTCCGGCGGCAGGGTGAATTCGACCATCAGTAAACCCTTTCCTCGGGCGGGATATAGGCGATGTCCTTGGTCAGCGTGTAGGCATGCACCGGCCGGTAACCGAGCCGGACCTCGCCCGAGGGCTGAATCCAAGCGAGCGTGTGCTTCATCCAGCCGGCGTCGTCGCGCTTGGGATGATCCTCATGGGCGTGGGCGCCGCGGCTTTCTTTCCGCGCCTCGGCCGAGATCATGGTGGTGACGGCGTTGGCCATCAGGTTGTCGAGCTCGAGGGTCTCGACCAGATCCGAATTCCAGATCAGCGAGCGGTCGGCGACGCGGACGTCGGCCAGCTCGCGCCACAGGGCGGAAATCTTCGCCACGCCCTCCCTGAGCGACGCGCTGGTGCGGAAAACGGCGGCGTGATCCTGCATGATGCGCTGCATCTTGAGCCGCAAGTCGGCGGTCGGGGTCGATCCCTTGGCGTTGCGCGCGCGGTCGAGGCGGGCGAGGGCCATGTCGGCCGAATCCGCGGGCAGCGGCGACTGCGCGCTTCCGGGGCGGACGATGTCGGCCGCGCGGAGCGCGGCGGCCCGTCCGAAGACGATGATGTCGAGCAGCGAGTTGGTGCCGAGCCGGTTGGCTCCGTGCACCGACACGCATGCGGCCTCCCCGATCGCCATCAGGCCGGGGCAGACGGCGTCCGCGTCGCTCGCGGTCGGACGCAGCACTTCCGCGTGCACGTTGGTCGGGATGCCGCCCATGTTGTAGTGCACCGTCGGCAACACCGGAATCGGCTCGCGGGTCGCGTCGACCCCGGCGAAGATGCGCGAGGTTTCGGTGATGCCGGGAAGCCGTTGATTGAGCAGCTCGGCGCCGAGGTGCTCGAGGTGCAGATGGATGTGGTCGCGGTGCTCGCCAACCCCGCGCCCCTCGCGGATTTCGAGGGTCATGCAACGGCTGACCACGTCGCGCGAGGCGAGGTCCTTGGAGGTCGGCGCGTAGCGCTCCATGAACCGCTCGCCCTTGGCATTGGTAAGATAGCCGCCTTCGCCGCGCGCCCCTTCGGTGATCAGGCAGCCGGCGCCGTAGATGCCGGTCGGGTGGAACTGGACGAATTCCATGTCCTGGAGGGGAAGGCCCGCGCGCGCGACCATGCCGTTGCCGTCGCCGGTGCAGGTGTGCGCCGAGGTGCAGGAAAAATAGGCCCGCCCGTAGCCGCCGGTCGCGATCACCACCAGGTGCGCGCGGAAGCGGTGAATGGTGCCGTCGAGCAGGCTCCACGCCACCACGCCGCGGCACGCGCCGGAGGAATCCATGATCAAGTCGAGGGCGAAGTATTCGATGAAAAATTCGGCTTTCAGCCTGAGGCACTGCTGATAAAGGGTGTGCAGGATGGCGTGCCCGGTGCGGTCGGCGGCGGCGCAGGCGCGCGGCACCGGCGCGTGGTCGCCGGCGCGGGTATGGCCGCCGAACGGGCGCTGGTAGATCTTGCCTTCGGCGTTGCGCGAGAACGGCACGCCGAAATGCTCGAGTTCGAGCACCGACGGAATCGCCTCGCGGCAGAGATATTCGATCGCGTCCTGGTCGCCGAGCCAGTCGGAACCCTTGACCGTGTCGTAGACGTGCCATTCCCAATGGTCCTCGCGCATATTGCCGAGCGCCGCGCCGATGCCGCCCTGCGCCGCGACCGTGTGGCTGCGGGTCGGGTAGACCTTGGTCAGGCAGGCGGTCTTGAATCCGGCCGCGGTCATGCCAAGCGTCGCGCGCAAGCCCGCGCCGCCGGCGCCGACGACGACGACATCGTAAACGTGATCGACGATCGGATATGCGGGCGGCAAATGTCAGACTCCGAGCGAAAGGCGCACGACGGCGAGAACGGACGACAGACCGAGCACCGCCATGCCGACGTTCGACGCGAACAGCGAAACGGTTTTCGCCGTCGCCCCGTGGACGTAATCCTCGATCACCACCTGCAGGCCGAGGGCGGCGTGATGAAACATCGCGGCGACGAACAAGGTCATGAGCAGGGCGTTGCCGGGTTCCGACGCCCAGGCGCGGAACACGGAATGGTCGAAACCGAATTCCAGCAGACCGACCATCGCCCACGCGAACCACAGGCCGAGCGGAACCAGCAGGACGGCGGTGATGCGCTGCCAGCGCCAATGACCGGCGCCGTGCTTGGTCGAACCGAGGCCGCGCGCGCGGCCCAAGGGTGCCCGCAAATCCGTCGCCGGGGTCCTGGCGCTTTCGTTCATGGCGCCGCCGCTCACAGTTTGCCTGCGGCGGCGTAGGCCGCGATCCAGAGGGCGAACGTGGCGGCGAACGCGACGGCGACCACCGCGATTCCGGTCCGATGGAGGGTCTTGAGATCGAATCCGTACCCCGCGTCCCAGGCGAGATGCCGGATGCCGTTGGCGAAATGATAGAAGAAGGCGAAAGTCAGGCCGAACAGGATCAGTCGGCCCAGCCCCGAGGCCATCAGCGCGTTGGCGCGCTCGAACGCCGTCTCGCCATAGGAAGCGGCCGCGATCCAGTAGGCGAACACCACCGCGCCGAGGGCGAGCGCGACGCCGGTGAAGCGGTGCAAAATCGACAGGATCGACGTGATTTGCGGGCGATAGATTTGCAGGTGCGGCGAAAGCGGGCGCTGTGCCTGGGCCATGCTCGTCGTTTCCCGACTGTCCCGCCCGCGCGCGGCGCGGCGGCGCCCGGCGGGCTTGGTCGATGGCGCGATACTCCGAAGGCATTGGTAGCCCCGTGGCCCGGGGCAAGTCAACGGAGCAGGCTCGGAATTCCCCGTGTTTACCGGAGTTTCCGCGACGGTTGCACGGTCGCGACGGGGGGTATTTCAGATTTTTCTGTTAAGCGCCGATGTGGATAAGTTGTGGGACGATTGTGAAAAAACCCGGTTTTTATCAACAACTATGTCGTGCGCGCGCGGCGAATCCGATTGCCGCCGATTTCGGGCGACAACATCATTCGTGTCGGCATCGTGGGGGGTCTTGGCGGAAGTCGGCGACGGCTTCCGTTTCCGCAGAAAAGGGGATTCGCGTCCCTGGACCTGCGGCGGCTTCCGGGAACCGCGCGCGCCCTTCGGGACTTCGCGTCTCTCGGGGCTCGCGGCGGATAACCGGACCGGGCGCCCGCCCGCGGGGGTAAATGGCCCGAGTGGGATTCCGGCGACGGGATTCCTTCGGCCTCGACCCGGCCGTGTTCGCGTTCCTTCCCGTGGCCGTTCTCTGCCCAGGGTGCGCCCTCGCGAAAGGAAACGACGGAGACGACTGCGATGCCGGAGCCTGGCCGGCTCCCGGAGGTGTCAGGAAAGCCGCCGCTTCGCAGCGGCGTCGCGCAAGCTTCCCAGGGTTTGCGCGCCTGACGCCTCCTTTATTTAGCAGACCGGATTCCGCCGAACAACCATATTTGGGGGGTGCCCATGCCGACGCCGCAGCGGCGACGCGGTATCAACGGCGTGGCATCAGCACGGTGTAATCGAATTCGAGCGCGACGGCGGGATCGAATCCGTCTCCGCTTCGGCCGGGAAAATCGACCGCCGCGCGATCCTTGAGCGCATAGGTGCGCAAGCGTAGCGCGCCCAGGTCGGCGCGGCCCGGGAGCGGGAATTTGCCGGCGACTTCCGTCCACGCGTAAATCGTGTCGCCGGCGAAGGCGGGCGCCGCGTGGGTGCCGCCGTTGATGGCCGCGATTCGGAACGCGTTGCCGAGGCCGTTGAACGCCTGCGCCCGCGCGATGCTGAGGACATGGCCGCCGTAGACGATGCGCCGGCCGAAGCGTCCGTCTTTTTCCGCGTGCCGGTTGAAATGAACGCGCGCGTTGTTGCGGTAAAGCCGGGTCGCCAGCATGTGCTCGGCCGCCTCGATCGTCGTGCCGTCGACGTGATCGATTCGCTCGCCCTCGGCGTAGTCCTCCCACAACCGCGGTTCGCCGGTCGTGCCCCGATCGTAGCCCGCGAGGTTGAGGCCGGCCGGAACCGAAAGCCGTTCCGCCGCCACGGCGGGCGCAAGCTCGGGCACGCGCGTTTCGGGCGCCGGCGCGCGCTCGTCGCGCTTCTTCACCATGACCCAGCGCACGTATTCGACCGCCGTCCGGCCGTGCTGATTGGCGCCCGTCGTCCGCACCCACACCACGCCGGTCTGGCGGTTGGAATTTTCCTTGAGCCCGATGACGGTCGAGCGCGCGCCGAGCGTGTCGCCGGGGTAGACCGGCTCGCTGAACACGCCCTCGGCATAGCCGAGGTTGGCGACGGCGTTGAGCGAGACGTCGGAGACCGACTGGCCGAACACCACGTGAAAAACGAGCAGATCGTCGATCGGCGCGGAGCGATAGCCGAGCGCGCGGGCGAACGGGACCGAGCCGTGCAAAGGCCAGCGCGAACCGTAGAGCGCCGCGTAGAGCGCCGCGTCGGCTTCCGTCACCGTGCGCGGCGCGGCGTGATGCAATTCCTCGCCGAGACGAAAGTCCTCGAAGAAACGCCCCGCGCCCATGCGCCCGCCGATCCCCGACCGTCAGCTTCCGGCGCCGGCGGCGAGCGCGGCGATGGCGTCGGCCAGCGCGACTTGGCGCTTGGCCGCCTCGACGTGCAGGTTCTCGATCAAGCGGCCGTCGACCACCACCACGCCCCGGCCCGCCTTCTCGGCTTCGGCGTGGGCGGCGATGATCTTCTTCGCCCAGGCGAGTTCCGTCTCGCTCGGCGCGAAAATGGCGTTGGCCGCGTCCACGGTCTTGGGGTGGATCAGGGTCTTGCCGTCGAAGCCGAGTTCGCGCCCCTGGCGGCAGGAAAAGGCGAAGCCCTCGTCGTCGGCGAGGTCGAGGTGCACGCCGTCGAGAATGGCGATGCCCGCCGCGCGCGCCGCCAGCACGCAAAGCCCGAGCGAGGTCAGCATCGGCAGCCGCTCGCGCGTGTGTTGGGCGTTCAGATCCTTGGCGAGGTCCGAGGTGCCCATCACCAGCCCGCCGACCCGTGGGCCGGCGAAGGCGATCTCGCGCGCGTTGAGGACGCCGAGCGGCGTTTCGATCATGCACCAGATCGGCAAATCGGCGGGCCCTCCGCCCGCGTCCAGCACCGCTTGGGCGTCGCGGATCGCGGCGGCGCTTTCAACCTTCGGTAGCAAAATCGCGTCGGCGCCGAAGCGGGCGGCTTCGGCGAGATCGTCCTTGCCCCACGGCGTCGAGAGCCCGTTGACGCGGACGATGATTTCGCGGCCCCCGTAACCGCCGGCCTTGAGCGCGTCGCGAATTTGCCCGCGCGCCTGGGCTTTGGCGTCGGGGGCGACGGCGTCCTCGAGATCGAGGATCAGGCCGTCGGCGGGAATGGCCCGGCCCTTGTCCAGGGCGCGGGCGTTGGAGCCGGGCATGTAGAGCACGCTGCGGCGGGGGCGGATGTTCTTGGACATCAAGAAACTCCCGGCTGGGTTAGGTCTTAATTGAGCCAAAACGGCGCGCGCCAACCTATATTTTCCCGGCCACCCGTGGCAAGATTGCAAAAAACCGGATCAATCGTTGCCGCCATGTCGAGCGCCGGCTATTTGGACAATGTCCGCATTCTGGTGGTGGAGGATCATTCCTTCGCCCGGCGCATCCTTTTGGAGATTTTGAAGCACCTCGGCGCCACCAATTTCGTCATCGCCAAGGACGGCGAGGAGGCGTGGCAGGAGATCAAGAAGGAAGTGCCCGATCTCGTCCTGCTCGATTGGGAAATGATACCGGTCGACGGCTTGAGCTTCCTGCGGCGCGTGCGCCACGACCCCGCCTCTCCCAATCCCTACCTGCCGATCGTCATGGTGACCGGCTTCGCCGACCGCTGGCACGTGTTCCAGGCGCGCGACGCCGGGGTCAACGAATACGTCATCAAGCCGATTTCGGCGAAGGCGCTGCTCGACCGGATTCAGGCGGTGGTCGAACGGCCGCGCCGGTTCGTCCGGGTCGGCAAGTTCTTCGGGCCCGACCGGCGGCGGAAAGAAAAGCTGTTTCTCGGCCCCGACAAGCGGGGCGCGGCGGCCAAGCCCGGCGCTCCCGCGGCGCCGCTCGCGGCCGACATGGGCCAGGAGGAAATCAACGCGCTGTTCAATCCCGACGACGTGCCCGCGCCCGTGGCCGAAGGGGCGGAAAAGCCCCTCAACCAGCCCGATCCGAAAACGTGAAGGCGCGGACGGGGGCGGTTACGCCGCCTTCGGCATGCCGGCGGCCGCCTAGGCCGCTTTGCGCATATACGTCTTGATCAACGCTTCGGCGATTTGGACCGCGTTGAGCGCCGCGCCCTTGCGCAGGTTGTCGGACACCACCCAGAACGACAGGCCGTGGGCGACGGTCGGGTCCTTGCGGATGCGGCTGACGTAGACCGCGTCCTCGCCCGCGCATTCGACCGGAGTGACGTAGCCTTCGTCGGCGCGGTGATCGACCACGACCACGCCGGGGGCGCGCTTCAGGGCCTCGCGCGCCGCGTCCTCGGAGATCGGGCGCTCGAATTCCACGGTGACCGATTCGGCGTGGCCGATGAAGGTCGGCACGCGTACGCAGGTTGCCACCACAGCGATACCGGGATCGAGGATTTTCTTCGTCTCTTCCACCATTTTCCATTCTTCCTTGGTCGATCCGTCCGGCATGAAGACGTCGATGTGCGGAATGACGTTGAAGGCGATCTGCTTGGTGAACTTGCGCTTGGTCTTGGAGACCGGGTCGTTGGCGTAAACGCCGCGGGTCTGCTCGAACAGTTCGTCCATCGCCGCCTTGCCCGCGCCCGAGGTGGATTGGTAGGTGGAAACGACCACGCGCCTGATGCGGGCGAGATCGTGCAGCGGCTTCAGCGCGACCACCATCTGGATGGTCGAGCAGTTGGGATTGGCGACGATGCGGCGCTTGGCGTAGCCGGCGATCGCGCCCGGATTGACCTCGGGCACCACCAGCGGAATTTCCGGGTCCATGCGGAAATAGGACGTGTTGTCGATGACGACCGCTCCGGCGGCGGCCGCGCGCGGGCTGTGCACCGCCGACACCTTGGCGCCGGGCGAGGACAGCACGATGTCGACTCCCTTGAAGTCGTATTTGGCGAGATCCTGGACGGTGAGGTCCGGGCCGTCGGCGAACGAAACCTGGTTGCCGGCGGAACGCTCGGAAGCTAGCGGGATCACCTCGCTCGCCGGGAAACGGCGCTCGGCCAGGATATCGAGCATCTCGCGCCCGACGTTGCCGGTGGCGCCCACGACCGCGACTTTGTAGCTCATCGTCGTCTCCGTTCCGTCTTCAAAAACATTAAGGCCCGCGCGGGGGCGGGCCGTTCGTTCGACGCGACGCGAACCGGCCCGCTAGCAGGGGTCCTTGGTCTTGGTTCCGATCTTGAGCGCGCGCATGGCGACTGGATAGCCCCTGGCGCGCCCGGATTCAAGCGGAAAAGCGGGTTATTCGCCGCTATGCTGAGCGGAAAGGCCGTCCTCCGCCGATCCGACCCGCGAGGCCCCGCCATGGCGCTGCCGTTCATCACGCTTCTTCTGCTCTGCCAGCTCGCCGGCGAAGTGATCGTGCTGGCGACCGGGCTGCCGGTGCCGGGGCCGGTGGTGGGCATGGCGGTGTTGTTTTTCGGCCTGATCGCCCGGGGCGCCATCCCGGCGGAGTTGCGGGCGACCGCAAGCGGGTTGCTGCGCCACCTTTCGCTTCTCTTCGTGCCGGCGGGGGTCGGCGTGGTGCTGCACCTTTCGCTGCTCGCCGACGAATGGCTGGCGATCTCGGTCGCCCTGGTCGGCAGCACCGTGCTGACCATCGCCGTCACCGCGCTGGTCATGGTCGGGCTGGCGCGATTGCGCGGGCCCGCCGGCCCCGGAAGCGACGCCCCCGGGAGCTGCGCACGATGACCGGCGATTTCCGGGGCATTTGGGTCTATCTGGCGGCCTCGCCGCTGCTCGGCCTGACCGTGACCCTGGTCGCCTACACCGCCGGCGACTGGCTCTACCAGAAAAGCCGCCGCAACCCGCTGCTCAACCCGGTGCTGATCGCGGTCGTCCTGCTGGTCGGGTTCCTGTTCGCGACCGGCATCGACTACCGGACCTATTTCGAGGGCGCCCAGTTCGTTCATTTCCTGCTCGGCACCGCGACGGTCGCGCTCGCGGTGCCGCTCTACGAGCAATTCGACAAGGTGCGCCGCTCGGCGCTCGCCATATTGGGCGCGGTGCTGATCGGTTCCGCCACCGCGTCGCTCAGCGCGGTCGCCATCGCCTGGGTTCTCGGCGCCTCGCGCGAGACGCTGGTTTCGCTCGCGCCCAAGTCGGCGACCACGCCGATCGCCATGGGCATCGCCGAGCGGCTCGGCGGCCTGCCGTCGCTCACCGCCGTGGTGGTGATCCTGACCGGCATCCTGGGCGCGGCGCTGGGCCCGCCGGTCCTCAACCTGATCCGGGTCCGGGACTGGAAGGCGCGCGGGCTGGCGATGGGCGTCGCCGCCCACGGCATCGGCACCGCGCGCGCGTTGCAGGTCGACGCGGTGGCGGGCGCGTTCTCGGGCCTGGCGATGGGCTTGAACGGGCTCGCGACCGCGATCCTGCTGCCGCTACTCTACCGCCTGGTTTTTTGAGCGGCGATCAGGCCGAGCGATCCAGCTCCTTGAGGATCGCGTCGCCCATGGCCTTGGTCGAAACCAAGGTTTTTCCCGGCTGCATGATGTCGCCGGTGCGAAGGCCGGCATCCAACACCCGCTTGGCCGACTGTTCCACCAGTGCCGCTTCCGCTTCGAGGCCGAACGAATAGCGGAGGCACATGGCGAAGCTCAGCAGATTGGCGATCGGGTTGGCCTTGCCCATGCCGGCGATGTCCGGGGCCGAGCCGTGCACCGGCTCGTAGAGCGCATGGCGCTTTCCGCCCGCGTCGCGCGCGCCCAAGGACGCCGACGGCAGCATGCCGAGCGAGCCGGTCATCATCGCCGCCTCGTCGGAGAGAATGTCGCCGAACAGGTTGTCGGTGACGATGACGTCGAACTGCTTGGGGTTGCGGATCAGCTGCATGGCGCAGTTGTCGGCGTACATGTGCGAGAGCCGGACATCGGCGAATTCCTCGGCATGCAGCTTGGTCACTTCTTCCCGCCACAGCACGCCCGCTTCCATTACGTTGGCCTTCTCGACCGAGCAGACCTTGTTGCCGCGAAGCCGCGCGAGTTCGAAGGCGATGCGGGCGACGCGGCGGATTTCCTCGTCGGTGTAGGTGTGGGTGTTGACGCCCTTGCGCCCGCCACCCGCGAGCTTCTCGATTCCGCGCGGCTCGCCGAAATACATGCCGCCCGTGAGTTCGCGCACGATCAGGATGTCGAGGCCCTTGACCACCTCGGGCTTCAAGGTCGAGGCCTCGACCAGGGCGTCGAACACCACCGCCGGGCGCAGGTTGGCGAACAGGTCCATCTCCTTCCGCAGGCGCAGGAGCCCGCGCTCGGGTTTCTTCTCGAACGGCAGCTTGTCCCACTTCGGTCCGCCGACCGCGCCGAGCAGCACCGCATCCGAGTCCTTCGCGGCTTTCATGGTCGCGTCCGCGAGCGGCGCGCCGTGCTTGTCGAACGCCGCGCCGCCGACCAAATCCTCTTTCACCTCGAAGCGGAGCGCGCGCTTCTTTCCCAGCCACTCCACCACGCGCAGCGTCTCGGCCATCACCTCGGGGCCGATGCCGTCGCCCGCGAGCACGAGAAGCTTTTTGTTAGCGGGCAGTTTCTTGTCGGCGGTCATGGGACGATTTCCGGTTTGCTGCACCGGCCCTCATGCTTCGACAGGCTCAGCACGAGGGCCTCACCCTGAGCCTGTCGAAGGGGAAGGCCCGACACAAGAAATTCGCGGCTAACGCGCGGCAAGCCAGGGTTGGCCGTGCTTTTGTTTTTCCTCGTAGGCGTCGATCTTGGTTTTCTTCTCCATCGTCAGCCCGACGTCGTCGAGGCCGTTGAGCAAAAGGTGCTTGCGGAAGGCGTCGATCTCGAAATGGATGGTGCCGCCGTCCGGACCCTGGATGGTCTGCTTTTCGAGATCGACGGTGAGGGTGGCATTCGCCCCGCGCTCGGCGTCGTCGAACAGCTTGGCCATCTGCTCCTTCGGCAGCTTGATCGGCAGGATGCCGTTCTTGAAGCAGTTGTTGTAGAAGATGTCGGCGAAATCCTCGGCGATGACGCAGCGGATGCCGAAGTCGAGCAGCGCCCACGGCGCGTGCTCGCGCGATGACCCGCAGCCGAAATTGGTGCCGGCGACCAAAATCTTGGCCTGGCGGTAGGCGGGCTTGTTGAGGACGAAGTCGGGGCGTTCCTTGCCCTGGTCGTCGTAACGCATTTCGTAAAAGAGCGCCTTGCCGAGGCCCGAGCGCTGGATCGTCTTCAGGAACTGCTTGGGGATGATCTTGTCGGTGTCGACGTTGATCGCGGGCAAGGGCGCCGCAACCCCGGTGAGCGTGATGAATTTGTCCATGGCGGTTTCGTTCCTCAGCCCAGCTTTCGCACGTCGGCGATGTGGCCGCTGACGGCAGCGGCGGCGGCCATCGCCGGGCTCATCAGGTGCGTGCGCCCGCCGCGGCCCTGGCGACCCTCGAAATTGCGGTTCGAGGTCGAGGCGCAATGCTCGCCCGGATTGAGCTTGTCGGCGTTCATGGCGAGACACATGGAGCAGCCCGGTTCGCGCCACTCGAAGCCGGCTTCAAGGAAAATTTTGTCGAGGCCTTCCGCCTCGGCCATGTCCTTCACCAGGCCCGACCCGGGCACCACCATGGCGTTGACGCCTTTCGCCACCTTGCGCCCTTGCGCGACCTTGGCGGCCTCGCGCAGGTCCTCGATCCGGCCGTTGGTGCAGGAGCCGATGAAGACCCGCTGCACGGCGATCTCGGCCAAGGGCGTTCCGGGCGCGAGGCCCATGTATTCGAGCGAGCGGGCGATGGCCGCGCGCTTGGCTTCGTCCTTGGCATCCTTGGGGTCGGGCACCCGTCCGGTGACGGGCAGCACGTCCTCGGGGCTGGTGCCCCAGGTGACCATCGGCGCGATCTTGGCCGTGTCCAGCGCTACTTCGCGATCGAACTTGGCGCCCTTGTCGGAGGGTAGCGTCTTCCAGTAGGCAAACGCCTGTTCCCAGGCGCCGCCCTTGGGCGCGAGCGGGCGGCCGCGCAGGTAATCGAAGGTCTTGTCGTCGGGCGCGACCAGGCCGGCGCGCGCGCCCGCCTCGATGGTCATGTTGCAGACCGTCATGCGCCCTTCCATGGAGAGCGCGCGGATCGCCGAACCCGCGTATTCGATCACGTGGCCGGTGCCGCCGGCGGTGCCGATTTCGCCGATGATGGCGAGCACGATGTCCTTGGCGCCGACGCCGAAGGGCAATTCGCCCTCGACCGAAAC
>VGZQ01000078.1 GCA_016872535.1 Rhodospirillales bacterium
CTTCAGCCGGGCGAGAAACGCGGTTTTTTCCGGCGCGCGCGTGCAATAATGCATCCGCCAGTCGGCCTCCCGAGCCTCGAGCGTCGCGATCATCGCCATCATCGGGGTAACACCGATCCCGCCCGCGATCAGCAGGTGGCGGCTGGCGCCCTCGATAAGAGGAAAATGGTTGCGCGGCATGGATACCGTCCACGTCAGGCCGGGCTTGGCAGTTTCATGCAGGGCCTTCGAGCCGCCGCGTCCCGCGCGTTCGTTCAAGACCGCGATTTCGTAGCGGTGACGATCGACCGGATCACTGCTTAGCGAATACTGGCGGATCAGCCCGTCGGCAATATGAACATCGAGATGAGCGCCGGCCGTGAATGCCGGCAATTCGCTGCCGGACGGATCGACGAGTTCGAGCCGGAGAATGTCATCGGTTTCTCTAATTACCGACTGGACGCGAACGATGAGCGTCGTTATCGGCGAAACGGCGGTCACGGCTTTTTCTTCATCTGTACGGAAATCGACGCGGTTGCCCGACCAGTTCATGATCTTCGTCCATCCATGCCGGATTGGCTTGACCAAAGAGCGGACTTACGCGATCGGCTCAATCCGAAAAACGCATTTATCATAACGAGCGATAAATTCGGGTGTTTGCTGCTCAACAAAACCGACGCGCGAACTGCGCAGAATTTCGGATCGATACTCCGCTTCCGGACGACGCATGCCTCCGACGATAATCCGGCGGCCGGAAAGGCCGGCCGCGTCCGGGAACGCGGCCGGCGATTCGGGCGATCAGCTGGGGAACTTGTACTTCAGCTTCCGGGCCTGGATGAACGAGGCCTCGGTCACGTCGGTGTAGGCGATCTGCTCCGCGCGGACCTTGGCCATGCTCTTGAACACCTTGGCACTGAGTTTGTCCTTCGCGATCAGTTCCGAGATGACTTCGCCGGTGATTTCGCCGAGCTTGGTCAAGACTTCGTCCGACAGATTCTTGATGATGACGCCGTGCTGGTTGATGAATTGCTGCAGGACGGGGCCAGACCGCAACTGGAACTCGCTCAGCATCACGACATTGGTCGAGTTGGCGCATTGCTCGACGATCGCCTTGAGATCTTCCTCAAGGGCGTCCCACTTCTTGGCGTTGACGAAGAGTTCGAGCGAGGTGCCGCTCTCGTGCCAGCCGGGGGTGTAATAGTACTTGGCGTGGCGCCAGAAACCCATCGCCGCCTCGCCGTAGGGGTTGTTCCATTCGACCCAGTCGATCGCGCCCGAGGCCAGCGCCGAGGCGACTTCGGAGCCGGGCAGGTTGACCACGGTGGCGCCGGCGCGCTTCATCACTTCGCCCGGGATGCCGGGAATGCGGATCTTCAACCCCTTCACGTCGGCGAGCGTGTTCACTTCCTTGCGCGACCAGCCGGGATGCTGCACGCCGGTATTGCCGCAAACGAGGAATTTGCAGCCGAGTTGCTCGCGGTAGACTTCGTCCGCGAGTTCCTTGCCGCCGCCGTAGTAGTACCAGGCATTGTATTCCTGCGCCGTGAGGCCGAACGGAAAATTGCTGAGGAATTCGCTCGCCGGCGCTTTCCCTTTCCAATAATAGGGAGCGCCATGCCCCATTTCGACCGTGCCGCTGCCGACCGCGTCGATCGATTCGAACGGAGGCACGATTTCGCCCGAGGCGAACAGTTTGACGGTCAGACGACCGTTCGAGCACTTGGTGACTTGATCGGCGAAATATTGCGCGCCCGTGCCTAGGCCCGGCAGGTTCTTGGGCCAGGTCGTGACCATCCGCCATTCCTTGCGGCCTTGGGAAATGGCTGGCCTCGGGAATGATGCGGCGGCAGCGGCGGCGGCTGTCACGGCGGCCGTTGTCAGAAGTTTTCTGCGATTCATCGGTTCTCTCCCTGAAGTTCGTTGTTGCCGGGTTTCGCCCCGACCTGAAAGTGTGCTTTCCGCGGGGCCATGCGGACGACCGTCACGGACTCATCATTGGCGCCGGATAAGTGCCCTCGCATCGTATTACCCAACGAGTTCAGTATGGTAATTCCAAAGAAAACTTCATAACAAGTGATATTTACCAATGAATTATGATCAAGTAATCTGATGGTTATGAATGAGGTGTCGTTCTAAATCGCCCGCATCAAATGGCCCGCGTCAGTGATATCCCAGAGTCGTCGGTCGCCGAGCCGTTGCGCGATCTCTATCGGAAATTCACCCGCGACTACGGCGATTTCACCAACCAAGTGCGGGTCGTCGCCCATTCGCCCGAGGCGTTTCGGCATCTCTACGGATTGATCGACGACTGGCGCCGCACCGGGACGCTCCCTCGTCGGCTGGTGGAAATTGCGGTGATCACCGCAAGCCGGATCAACCAATGCGCCTATTGCGTCGGCCATCATGGCGCGGCGCTGATCGACCTCGGCATTCCGGCGGAAACGGTCGACAAGATACTCGATCCCGAGCCGCCGGGCCTCGACGCGAAAGAGCGCTTGGTCCGCGACTACGCCCGCTTGGTCACCGAGCGCGCCTGGGGCATCCGCGACGCGGTGTTCGCGGACCTAAAACGCCAATTCACCGACCAACAGATCGTCGAGCTGACCGTGCGCATCGGTATCTGCATTCTGTTCAACAAATTGAACCAGGCGCTCGGCCTCGACATGGAACCAGACGTCGAAGCTGCGGCGCGGGAGCGGCGCATCGGCCTTCCTTCGGCCGGCGACGACCGCACGCGCTGACGGCGACGGCTTTTCGAGCGGACAGATCATCGTGAACATCAAGCAGCTGGAAACGTTCTATTGGGCGGCCAAGCTGGGCAGCTTCACCGCGGCGGCCGAGCGCCTCAATTCGACCCAGTCGACGGTTTCCATGCGTATTCATGATCTCGAGCGGGATCTCGGCGTCGAGTTGTTCGACCGTTCGCAGCGGACGGCGCGCGTCACCCCGCGCGGCCGCGAGTTGATCCGCTATGCCGAGCAGATGATGCATCTTTCGGCCGAAATCCGCGACCGCATCTCGGCGCCGGACACCATACCGGGCACCGTGCGCCTCGGTGTCGTCGAGATGGTCTCGGTTACTTGGCTCCCGGCGCTGATTCGCACTTTGCACGAACGCCATCCCAAGATCGTCCTGGAACTGGACGAGGCGCTGACCGGAGATTTGTACGAACGCCTGCGCGCCGGGCAATTGGACCTGATCCTCGCTCCCGGACGTATTACCGGCTATAACCTGGCGACCCGGTCGCTCGGGTTCGTCGATTTCGCGTGGATGACGAGCCCCTCATTCGACGTACCGAAGGGCCGTCTCGGCCCGGAAGAATTGCAGCGCTTTCCAATTATCGCGCTTTCCCCGCAGTCGGTTCACCATGCCAAAATCGAGGACTCGTTCCGCTCGCGCGGCGCTTATTGCCACCGGCTTTACACTTGCAAGAGCTTTGGCGTGGCCGCGTCGTTGGCCACTGCCGGACTCGGCGTCACCCTGTTGCCCAAGGATCAGTACAAGGACTGGGTTGACGACGGCCGGTTGAGGATTATCGAATCCGATCCGCCGATCGAGCCAGTCGAGTTTACTGCGATTGTCGCTATGACCGGGGTTCAGCCGCTAACCGAATTGATCGCCGAGCTGGCACGCGACGTCAGCACGTTCGACAAATCCCGCAAGCTCGCCGCCGCCGAGTGACCGGCGCGACCCGTGCCTACAGAATCGCCTTCGGCAGCCACGTGACGAGATCGGGATAGTTCCAGACCACGGCCAGAGCTACCAACTGCAGCACCACGAACGGTGCGACGCCGCGATAAATTTCGGTCGTCTTGATGTGGTCGGGTGCGACCCCGCGCATGTAAAATAGCGCCCAGCCGAACGGCGGGGTCAAGAAACTGGTCTGCAGGTTGAGCGCCATCATCACGCCGAGCCAGATCGGGCTGATGTCCGCCACGAACAAGGCGGGGGCGACGATCGGCACGACGATGAAGACGATTTCGATGAAATCGAGCACGAAGCCGAGCAGGAACATCACCAGCATCACGATCAACATGGCGGTGAAAAAGCCGCCGGGCAGGCCAGTCAGAAAATGGTGCACCATCTTGTCGCCGCCGAGCCCGCGAAACGTGAGCGAGAACAGCGAGGCGCCGATCAGGATGCCGAACACCATGGCGCTGATGCGGCATGTGGATCGGGTGACTTCCTCGACGATGCGTAGGGTCAATTGACGCTTGACCAAGGCCAACAGAATGGCGCCGACGCCGCCGAACGACGCCGCTTCGGTCGGCGTGGCGAGGCCGGCCAGGATCGACCCCAGCACGGCGACGACCAAAAACACTGGCGGGATAAGGACCTTCACGACCTGGATCATCAGCTTGCGGATTTCGACGCCTTCCTCATAGAACGCGGGTGCTTGCTTCGGCCGGAAGAACGCGACCAGCAGCAGCCAAGCCACGTACATGCCGCCCAGCATCAGGCCCGGGATCATCGCACCGGCGAACAGATCGACGACACTGAGCGGCTCCACCAAGAAATTGCCCTTGGCGAGTTGGGCCTCGGTGTAGGCCCCGACCAGCGAATCGCCGAGAATCACCAACGCGATTGACGGGGGGATGATCTGGCCCAAGGTGCCCGATGCGCAGATCGTACCGCAGGCGATCTTGGGGTCGTAACCGGCCTTGAGCATGGTCGGCAGGCTGAGCAGCCCCATGGTCACGACCGTGGCGCCGACGATGCCGGTCGAGGCGGCAAGCAGGATACCGACCAGGGTCACCGAAATCGCGAGCCCGCCGCGCACTTTTCCGAAGCACTGGCCCATGGTCGTCAACAGTTCATCGGCGATGCGCGAGCGTTCCAGCATCACGCCCATGAACACGAACAGCGGCACGGCGACCAGGACTTCATTGCTCATCACGCCGAACAGACGCGACGGGATGGCATTGAAGAAGATCATGTCGAAGGCGCCGAGCCAGGCGCCAACCAAGGCGAAGATGACCGCAACACCCGAGAGCGTGAAAGCGACGGGATAGCCGAGCAGCATGGTCGCGCACAGCACGACGAGCAGCAGAATGCTGAGGATCTCGCCGAGCGGCATGTCAGGGCCCCATCTCGCGGTCGTGCGGCGTGGTGTCCGGGTCGGGGCGTCGCACCAGGGCGAAGAGGTTGCGGACCGCGAAGGCGAGGCCCTGCAGAACGAGCAGGACGCAAAACATCAGGATCGCCGTCTTCAGCAGGAAAAGCCCGTGCATGCCGCCCGCCTCGCGCGAGACCTCGAGGCGCTGCCAGGACAACCGCACGTAAGGCCAGGACGACCACCAGATCGCGGCGATGGTCGGCACCAGGAAAAATACGAAACCAAGCAGATTGATCCACGCCTTAGCGCGTTCCGACGCGGTGCGATAGAAAATATCGACGCGAACGTGCCCGTCGTGCAGCAGCGTATACCCGGCGGCCACCAGGAAGATCACGGCGTGCATCCAGACGTAGATTTCCTGGAGCCAAATCCAGCCGACATCGAATCCATAGCGCAGCACCGCGACGGCAAACGTCGTCAGCACCATGGACAGCACCAGCCACGAGGTCCAACGCCCGATGACCTCGTTGATTCGGTCGATCGCGCGAACAAAGGCGGCGAGAAAACCTCCGCTCCGTCGATTGCCGCTCTGCTGATTCAAAATCCGTCCCCCGACGACCCGTGCGTGCGCCTGGCGCCGACGGGCTTCCATCTTATTTCAGTATGCTTCCGGAATCACCCGACAATCGGTACCGAGCTCCCTTACCGGATCGCCTGTACCCGGACAGGGGATATACCATGATGCGACAGAGCGCGAACAACAATCCAATTTTTCCGATCAGAAACGTACGAATTTTCCGCTATTATCGCGACATTGCCCGGCTCGCGCCGGGGTGCTTGCCTCCCTCAAGCGTCGCTCCTTTCCTGTCACTTGCCCGATCGATGCCTTATCCCGATCTCTGAGTCATGGGCCTTCGCTTTCGATCCTGGTATGCGTCCGAGATTGGCGGCAATCTCGGCCGAGGACTCTCGTTGATGGTGGTGTCCGGCATTGCCGCCGTCCTCACCAATGCCGGCATTCATCACATCGCGACCGAACTGCATCCGTTCGTCGTCACCTTTTTCCGAAATCTGATCGGCGTCGTCTTTCTGCTTCCTCTCCTTGTGCGTGCCGGAATCGCCGGTCTCAAGCCCAACCGGCCGGGGTTGCAACTGGCGCGCGGGTTGTTGCAGGCGGTATCGGCGTTCCTATTTGTCGCCGGCCTCGCCCTCGCGCCGCTCGCCAAGGTGACCGCGCTCAATTTTACCGCACCGTTGTTCGCTTCGGTGCTCGCGGTCGCTTTTTTGGGCGAAACCGTTCGCCTACGGCGGACCGTCGCCTTGGCCGTCGGATTTTCCGGAATGCTCGTCGTGTTGCGGCCTTGGGAGATCGCCCTCGACCTCGGCTCGACCTATATCCTGCTGTCCGCGTTCCTGTGGGCAATCGGCATGATCGTCGTCAAAATCTTGATGCGCAGTGAGTCGAGCCTGACAACAACGATCTTGACGTCCGTGATCAGCACGCCGTTCGTGTTCGTCGGCGCGTTGCTGTTCTGGCAAACCCCAACGCCGGAGCAGCTCCTTTGGCTGGCCGGGATTGGTTTCGCCTATGCCATCAGCTCGCTCGCGTTCGCAGAGGCCTTGAAGCAGGCCGATCTGACCGCCCTGATGCCGCTCGATTTCCTGAAATTGATCTGGGCGGCGATCCTCGGTTTCGTCATCTTCGCCGAAGTGCCGGAAACCGCCACTTGGATTGGCGGCGCGCTGATCTTCGCGGCAGCAACCTACATCGCTTATCGCGAGCGCGTCGCGCGCACCGCCGCGCCGCCGCCCACCTAAACGTCGTTTCGTAATACGAACCGGCTTTTAGCCAAGCAGCGTCGCGCGCACCCGTTCGGGGTCGTCGAGCGCGGCCGTGGTCGCCTCAATCGCCATGTTCCAGGCATCGATGACGCCGCGTTCGCCCAAGCGCGCGCCATCCGGATAGGTCATCAGACGGAAGGTGCAGGAAGCCCCCGGCATGCCCACCGCCGGGATCGTGACCGCCCCCATGCGCTCGAGAATGGTCATCGAACCGAACGCTACCGCTTCGATCGGCACCAGCGAGGTTCGCTCGCACCCGGCGCGGGCGAGCGCGATACCGAGGTAGTCTTCGCCGCCGACCGCGACCCCGGCTCCGGCAAGATAGCCGAGACCATGAGTGGCGTTGCCGAGCGCGGCGAGAATCCGTTTCGCCGACTCGCCCGCTTCCCGCACCGGCCGGGGGTCGAACGCTTCCACCGCCCGATAACCGGCGATGATCTGGCCGAGCTGGGCCTCGACCCCGAGCCCGAGTGCCCGCGCCTTGATCCGCTTGATCAGGTCGCGATTGCCTGCAACCAAGCCGGAGCGCGGCCCGCCCATGTGTTTGTCGAGCGACCACACCGTGACGTCCGGCGCGGGATCGATCGCCAGCGCCGCCGGTTCGTCGTAGAGCGCGAGGCGCGAGGCCATGTGGGCATCGTCGAGCAGAACCAACGCCCCCCGCGCCCGGGCCGCCCCGATCGCGCGGGTCAGATCGGCGAGCGGCAAATGGTGCTTGGAGGGTGAAATTGTCGTGATGACGACCAAGCTGGGCGCCGGATCGCGACCGAGCGCCTCGGCGAACGCGTCAATCCCAACCGCTTCCTCGAATTCGGCGCGCGCGAGCGTGACGCCCTGCTTGACCGAGGGATGCGAGCGATCGCGCGCGACCAGGGACAACACCCGCTCGCCCGGCTTGAGCAGCGCCAGCATGATGGCGAGCATGGCGGCGGTGATCCGCGTCGCCAGGAACCCGTCATGGGTTTCACGGCGGCCACCCAGATGCTCGATCGCCAGGGCCTCGAACTCGCCGCGCGAGCGCGCGATGAAGTGGACGTAGGACCGCATCGCGTCGCCGTCGCCCGGGGCGAAGGGAAAGGCCCGGATCAACCCGGTCAGATTATAGACGCCGTCGTCGCCGTACCGGGCGTAACGGTCGCGAATGATGCCGTAGGCCCGCGCCTGGCGCAGCGATTCGGCGACCTCGTCGGTGATGACCGCGCCGCGCGCGTAGCCGACCGTGGGGTCGAGCGGATGACCGAACCGATCGCACTTGTTACCGCCGACCATATGCGCCGTACCCATCACACGATCACTCGGCCGCCCGCGCGACGGGGCGCGTGGCGCGCCCGCCTTGCCGCACGGCCTTGAAGGCGTCCCGAATGATCGACATCGCCCGGTCGATGTCCTTTTCGGCCGTGGTCATGGGCGGAACGAGGCGGATCACGTTCAGCGCCTTGCCGGTGCCGCGAATTTGGAAGATCAACCCGCGATCGAGGCAGAAGCGCGCGAGCGCGGCGGTTTCCTCGTTGGCCGGAGTCTTGGTCCTGCGGTCCTTGACCAGCTCGATCCCGAGCAGGCAGCCGTGCCCGCGCACGTCGCCGATCCACTCGAATTCCTTGGCCATGTCCGAAAAGGCCTTTTTGATCCGGCGTTCAATGCGGGCCGCCTTGGCGGGGATTTTCTCCTCGACCACGATCCGCAGGCTCTCCTCGCCGGTCGCGCAGGGCAGCGGATCGGTCGCGTGCGAGCGGGTCGCGAAGTAGCCGTTGGCGACCGCGCGCGCGGCGATGTCCGCCGTGGTGCACACGGCGCTGATCGGAAGCCCGCCGCCAAAGTGCTTGGAGATTGTGATAATATCGGGCACGAATCCGGCTTCGTGCTGAAAGCCGAACAGTTTGCCAGTCTTGCCGAGGCCGGTTTGCGATTCGTCGGCGATCATCAGCATGCCGCGCTTGCGGCATTCCTCGCGCATCGCCTTGAAGAACCCAGGCGGCGGCACGATCACCCCGCCCGCGCTCAGGATCGGTTCGCCGATGAATGCCGCCGGCCGCGACGTGAAATTGGCGTCGGCTAAATCCATGCTCGTCTTCAGGCATTGAAACTGGCACTTGGGAAACGTCATGCCGACCGGGCAACGGTAGCAATAGGGCGCCAGCACCGCCGTCGTCGCCGGCGCGACGATGGTGTGCTTCTGCCGGCTCCAGGTGAACGACAGCGACCGGGTCAGATACGACGTCGAGCCGTGCAGGCCGGCGTGCATGCCGATCACGTCGAGGCCACCGGTCGCCTTGCGCGCGAGATCGACCGCCGCCTCGATCGCATCGCTGCCGCTGACCAGGAACAGGGACTTCTGCAACGGCCTGGGCAACAGCTTGCCCAGGGTTTCGTGCAGCTTGAGGCGCTCGACGTTGAGCATGGTGTTGGAGGCGTGAAGCAGCGTTTTAATCGTCTTTTGAATACGGGCGATGATGCGCGGATGCTGGTGCCCGAGCGCGGCGCCCATCTGTCCCGACTGGAAATCGAGATATTTCTTTCCGTCGACATCGACCACGGTGGAGCCGCGGGACTCGGCGAGGATCGGGCGATCCTCGATTCCCCCCATGTAGCTGGTCTTGACGGTCGGAAACATCCATTGTTCGACGATCCGGCGGGCTTGGTTGCGATTCATGTTTGATCTCCGTTAGAGCCGTTGAGCGTTCGCGGATCCCGATTCAGACGCGCAGGAACAGGCGGTTGAAGCGGGACCGGTTTTCCAGCAATCGGGTCGCCGACGAGATGCCCCGGTTGACCACGAAATAAATCATCAGCAGGGTCAGGTAAACCTCGATCGGTGCGGTCATCAGCCGGGCGCCGATCTGCTTGCCGATTTCGGTCAATTCGGCGAGCCCGATCAGGAACGCGAGCGAGGTGTTCTTGATCGAAACCACGTAGCGCCCGCCGAGCGCCGGCAGCATGTTGAAGAACGCCTGCGGCAGGACCACCCACAATTGGGTTTCGAACGGACCCATGCCGAGGGCGCGCGCGGCCTCCAACTGACCCGACGCGACCGCACGAATGCCGCCGCGAATGATCTCGGCAAGATATGCGCCGGTGAACAGGGTTAGCGCCACCAGCACGCTCGTGAACTTGGACGTATTGAGGCCGAATGCGGGCGGCACGAAATACGCCCAGAATACCAGGATCAAGAGCGGCACGTTGCGGAACGCCTGGATGTAGAGCATCGCCGGCACCCAAAGGGCCGGGCGGGCGGAGCTGCGCATCACGCCGAGGATCGCGCCGAGCAGGGTCGATAAGAATATGGAAAGCACGCCGAGGGTAAGCGTGAGCAGCAATCCGCCCCATTCGCCCCGGTTGAACAAATCGCCAACCAGCAACCGCTCCCAGTTCGCCGCCGTCCACACACGATCCCAATGCATGGCGGCTACTCGCTGGTGATGGTCGCGGTCGCGGCGCGGCGCGACAAGTGGCGCGAAAGGAAGGTATTCGCAGCCTTGCCGATCCCTGCCAGCACTAAACACAAGATGAAGTAAATGACGGTCACCGCCGCGAGCGCCTCGATCCCGCGAAACAGGAAATTGTCGATGTGCTTGTACTGGTAGGTCAGTTCGGTGACGCCGATGGCCATCGCCAGCGACGTGTTCTTGGTCAACGCCGTCGCTTCGTTGATCAGCGGCGGAATCACCACGCGCAGCGCCTGCGGTAGGATGACGCGGCCGAGGGCCTGCGGCAACGATAGGCTCAAGGCACGCGCCGCTTCGTATTGACCCTTGGGAATCGAGTTCAGCCCGGCGCGGATCACCTCGGCGATGAAGGCGCCATGATACATGGAAAGCGCGACCACCGCCGCGCCGAATTCATAACCGATGTCGCGCAGCTCGCGGAACATCCACTCCGGCAGAATGTAGGACGTCGAAAAATACCAAAAGAGAATTTGCACCACCGGCGGGGTGTTGCGCGCGAATTCGACGTAGAACCAGCAAATCGGTTCCGTGAGACGAAAGCCGAGCCAGCGGACGATGCCGAAGAGCAAGCCGACCAGAAACGCCCAGAACAGCGACCACGCCGCCAACTCGAGAGTGACCGCCAATCCCTTAAGCACCAGCAGGCCGGGATCACCCCACAGAATGGTCCAATCGAGCTTCATACCGGCGCCCGCATCGGTACACCGGACGACGCGCGACCGCCCGGGTTACGTCCCGAAAGATCTCCGACTTATTCGTCCCATACCGGAATCTTGAAGTCGTCGAAATCGGCGAGCGTCATCTTGAGTTTCGAATCCTTGCCGAGCCATTTGTCGAACGCCCGCTGCCATGTGCCGTCCAACCATTGATCCTGCAGCAGGAAATTGAGCGCATCGCGCGACTTCGAATCGTTCTCGCGGAGCGCGATCGCATAATAGCCGCCGCTGTAAAACGCCTTGCTGCCGAGCAGCTCGTATTTCTCCGGGCTGGGCGAGCCGGCGCGCAACCCCGCCAGCAGGATGTTGTCGGTGGCGACGGCGTCCACGGTGCCACGTTCGAGCGCGAAGAACGCTTCCGGCCAATTCTGGAACGTCTGCATGATGGCCTTCGGCTGAACCTGGGGCACCTTCTTGACCGCACCGGCCCCGGCGTCGGCGCCAACCCGCTTGCCGGCCATATCCGCCATCGACGCAATTCCGCTCCCCTTCTTCACCAAAAGGGTCTGCGGCGTATAAAGGTACGGGATCGTGAAATCGACTACCCGGTCGCGCGCCCGATAATGGCTAACCGTGGCGATGATCAGGTCGATGCGCTTCTGTTGCAGAAGCTGCACGCGGTTCGACGCCTTGACCGGCTCATATTCGACCTTGACGCCGAGGCGTCGGGCCAAGTCGTTGAGTAGGTCGATCTCGAAGCCGTCGTATCGGCCCTTATCATCGACGAAACCGAGATACGGCGCGTCGTTCTTGACGCCCGCGCGCAGGACGCCGCGCTCCTTGACCTCGTCGATCATCGCCTTGTCCGCCGCGATCGCGGCCGAACCGGGCGCCATGAGCAACCCCGCCAACGCGCCCAACATCCAAGTTTTCTTCATGACATCCCCCTGGTTTCTCCCACTGAACGAACCTTAATTCCGCACCTCCGCCCGGCGAAAGTCAATGGGATAGGATCTTGCCGATGAAACGGCGGGTCCGTTCGTTCCGCGGATTGGAAAAAAACCCGGCCGGGTCGGCGGCCTCGACCACCTGGCCCTCGTCCATGAAGACGATGCGGTCGGCGACTTCGCGGGCGAAGCCCATTTCGTGGGTCACGACGATCATGGTCATTCCGTCGCGCGCGAGCGTCCGCATGACGTCGAGAACCTCGTTGATCATCTCGGGATCGAGCGCCGAGGTCGGTTCGTCGAACAACATGACCTCCGGCTCCATGCACAAGGCGCGCGCGATGGCGACCCGCTGCTGCTGTCCGCCGGAAAGGGTATCGGGATAGGAATCGATCTTTTCGGCGATGCCGACCCGCTCCAGCAGACGGCGGGCGCGCGCGACCGCCTCGTCGCGGGGAACCTTGCGCACCAAACCCGGCGCCAGGGTCAGGTTCTGAAGGATAGTCAGGTGCGGGAACAAATTGAAAGATTGGAACACCATGCCGACCTTGGGACTGAGGCGCCGGGTCGGCGACGGCGTCCGATCGACCGCCTGCCCGTCGATGCGGATTTCCCCGCCGTCGATGTGTTCGAGCCCGTTGATACAGCGAAGCAGCGTGCTTTTGCCCGAACCACTCGGCCCGCACACCACCACCACCTCGCCCGCCCGAATCGCGAGTGAAATCCCGTTCAGCACCTTGAGCGGGCCGAAGCGTTTCTCGACGTTAATGAGTTCAATCAACGCCTCGGTCATGACTCGAACATCTCGGTTTTGAAGATTGCGCGGCTATCGGCAACGGGCATCGCGTGATACATGGAAAATTCGTACACGGCTCCAGCATCGAAGACCGCAGGCGAGAGCGTTACGGCGACGTTTCCGGCGGTAGTGGTGCGGCCAGGATAACGCCAGAATCCGATGCGGGTAAATAGATCGTAGGCGACGTCGTGCGCGAGGGCTTGGTTGTCGGCGACCACGTCGGCGAACAGTCCGATTTCGTGGCCCGCACCTTCCGGTTCGGCGTCGCGCAGCACCGCGTTCCGGCCGTAGTGATGCCAGTGAATGCGGAAGCGCCCCATCGGCCCGAACACCGCCTGCTCGATCCGGTCCACGTCGGCGAGAATCCCATCGATCGCGGCAATCATGCGCGGCGTGCGAATCGCGAACGGAAATATCGAGCGAAAGCCGATCCGGCGCACGCCTTCGAACAGGATAGAATGCGGCTCGGCCACGAACCGCGTCCCGGAAATCCGGGTCGTGTTCGCATCGACGCGCTCGTAGCGGGCGGCGCTCCGGTCCACCGTGCCTTCCGGCACCTTGATCCGGTCAAGACTGGTGCGTTCGTAGGCGCTGTGCATCAGGCAGGATTCCGGCGTGCACGCCATGCTCGCCAACCCCGGCTTCAACTCGAATGATTCGTTCGTGATGCGGCCGACGATCGGAATACGGTTGCGCCCCATGGCGCGAAGCGTCGGCGTGATTTCCTCGGCGCAAGTCTCGGCGCACTCCATGATATCGCCCATGTGGTAGGCGAGCCCGAGGTCGACGCCGCGCGAGACCGGGAATGCGGCGATCACGGCGGCATCCACCGCCCGGCCCGCGACGATTACGTCCGCACCCGCACGCAAGGCGTCGATCATCGGTCCGACTCCCATCAGGCCGACGATGACGTCGCTTGCCTTCACTGCCTCGACCGACAACGGCGCGCCGTCCGGAACCCGCTCGGCGCCCTCGATGAACCCGTCCTTGGCGCGGCCGAGCAGGAACGCGGGCGGGACATCCGAATAGATCGCAGCCAAGCGAAATTGGTGGCGGTGCGTGCGCGCGACCCGGCGAATGACGTCGAGCGTCCGGTCCACGTGCGCGCGCGCGCCGGAACCGCCGGCGCTGCCGATGATAACCGGGATTCGGCGCGGCACCGCCTCGGCGAGGATGGTCTCGATGTCCCACTCGATATGGCTGAGCGGGCTGTGTTCCCGCCCCGCGCCCAGATACCATGGACCGCAGTCGATCGATCCCGCATCGACCGCGATCGCATCCGGCTTGGTTTCGGCAACCACGGCCGCGAACGTCGCACGATCGATGCCCCGGTTGCCGATACAGCCGGTCGGGGTGACGACAGTGATCGCCGTGGCGTCACTCATGGCCCAGCACCGCGCGAACGAGGCGCGCCAAGGGCTCTTCCTGATTCATGCCGTAGCAATCGGAATCCCCCGGATGGCCCGCCGGCCGATCCCGGACCAGCGAAACCTTGAAGGCGTTCAGCGCTTCGATCGCTTCGGTTGAGATCACGTCGGTGACCGGCCGACCATAGGCGCGGGCAACGTCATCGGGGCGCACGCGCGCGGCGAACGTGCGAAAATCCGTCGGATCGCGAAACACCACGTCAAGGGTCAAGGCATACGGCCCGGCGTTCTTGCTGCGCAGAACCTTGATCCGGTCCGGCGGCGCGGGCAGGTGCATCGGCATCGCGAGCCTCTCAGAACCCGGTTTCGGTAAGGCGCAAGATTCCGGCGACATCGTGCCCGGCCAATCCGAGTTTTTCGAGCGTATGCCCTTCGGCGAAGAAGTCGCGATCGTAGAGTGCCGACGTGATGCGGATCAGGCTTTCTGTGACCGGCATGGCGATGCCGGCCGCCTGGCCGAGCGCATGATAAAAGACCAGCGCG
>VGZQ01000079.1 GCA_016872535.1 Rhodospirillales bacterium
GCGCCCTTCGGATCGACCTTGGCCTGGTGCCAGATTTCCAGTTCCGCCTGATGGGTGCCGCTGTTGTCGCCGCGCGAGGCGAACGGCGCCTTGGCCTCGGCGATCTTCTTGAAGGCGGCAGCCGCGTCCTTGCCGCCCGCGATCTTGGCCGGATCGGCCTTGGGCCCGATCACCACGTAATCGTTGTACATGACGTCGAAGCGCTCGATTCCGAAGCCGTCACGCACGAATTTTTCCTCGGACGGACGGTGGTGGACGAACAGCACGTCGGCGTCGCCGCGCTCGGCCAAGCGGATCGCCTGGCCGGTGCCGACCGCGACCACCCGCACGGCGATGCCGGTCTTCTTGGTGAACAGCGGCAGGATATGGCCGAACAGGCCGGAATTCTCGGTCGAGGTGGTGCTGGCGACCGTGATGAAACGCTCCGCGGCTGAAGCGACGGACGGAACGAGCAACGCGAAAGCGGCCGCGAGAACGGCGCGACGAATGTGAAGGATCATGACGCGACCCCCAATGAGGTCGCATCAGTTAAGCATGGCCGGCGGACGATGCCGATAAGGCCGCGCGTGCATATCGGGGCGATATGTTCGGCCCAGCCGATCGATTATTCTTCCTCGCGCAGCAGCGCGCGGAACACCGCGAGGTCGGTCGCGATCGCGCCTTCGGCGGCCGATTCCATCCGCCGATAGAGCGTCAAAACCTCGCGTCCGGTGTCGGTGAGGCGCGCGCCGCCGCCCTTGGCGCCGCCCTTGACCAGATCGACCAGCGGCACGCGGAAAGCGCCGTTCAAGGATTTTACCAGGTCCCACGAACGCCGGTAGCTGATCCGCAGGCGCCGCGACGCGGCCGAGACCGAGCCGGTCTCCGCGATCGCTTCGAGCAGATCGGCCTTGCCGGGCCCGATGGCGCTGACGGAGGCGATGCGTACCCGGATGAAGGAATCTGGCCGATGGGCCTTGGTAAAACCGCTCATCGCGCGACCTTCCGATCACACCGTCTTGGCGGCGCGGAGCCGCGCGAGCGCGGCCGCATCCAGGCCGAGCAGTTCGGCCAGCACTTCTTCCGTGTGCTGGCCGAGGCGCGGTGGCGGGCGGCGGTAATCGACCGGCGTTTCCGAAAACTTGATCGGATTGCCGATCAGGGCGACTTCGCCGCCTTGGGCGTCGGGGTTGGGCACGGAAATCTTCATGCCGCGATGGCGCACCTGAGGATCGGCGAACACTTGCGCCAGATCGTTGACCGGCCCCGCCGGCACCCCGAGCGCGGTCAATCCCTTGACCCAGTGGTCGGTGGTTCGGGTGCGGGTGACGGCCTCGATTTGCGGCATCAGTTCGTCGCGGTTTTTGACCCGGAGGCTGTTGGTGCGGAAACGCTCGTGGTCGGCGAGAGCGGCGCACCCGGCGAATTCGCAGAACTTGCGGAATTGCGAATCGTTGCCGACCGCGAGCGTGAACCAGCCGTCCTGGGTTTGCAACAACTGATAGGGCACGATGTTCCAGTGCGCGTTGCCGATGCGCTTCGGCACCTTGCCGGTCAGGAAGTGATCGACGCCGACGTTGACCAGCCAGGCGACGGTGGTGTCGAGCAGCGCGAGATCGATGTGCTGGCCCTTGCCGGTCGCGTCGCGGTGGCGGAGCGCGGCGAGAATTGCGATCGCCGTATAAAGGCCGCAGACGATGTCGGAAATGCCGACGCCCGATTTCATCGGCGGCCCGTCCGGTTCGCCGGTGATGCTCATGATGCCGCCTTGGCCTTGGGCGAGGAAATCGTAGCCGGCCTGGGAAGCGTAAGGCCCGGTCTGGCCGAAGCCGGAGATCGAGCCGTAGACGAGCTCGGGAAATTCGCCCTTGAGCGATTCGTAATCGAGGCCGTACTTGGCGAGCCCGCCCGGCTTGAAGTTCTGCACCAGCACGTCGCAATGCTCGAGCAGGCGGCGGACGAGCTGCTGGCCCTCGGGCGCGGCGATATCGACCGTGACCGAGCGTTTGTTGCGGTTGGAAGCGAGGAAATAGCCGCTTTCCGCGCTGTCGTTGCCGTCCTTGTTCTTGAGGTAGGGCGGGCCCCATTTGCGGGTGTCGTCGCCCTCACCGGGGCGTTCGATCTTGATCACGTCGGCGCCAAGATCGCCGAGCAGCTGCGTGCAGGTGGGACCGGCGAGAATGCGGGTGAGGTCGAGCACGCGCACGCCGGAAAGGGGGCCTGAAGACGAGGTCATCATATCACCGGATTGGCCGTATTCGGCGATAGCAAGTTGGCGATGTTGAGTAAGAGCGGCCCTAACTTCTGATGATCTACTCGCCCCATGGCAACTTCAATTTGGGAAGACCAATGTCCCTCACGATAAAGCGTCGCCGCTCGCTCCCGTATTTCTCTCGCCGCTCGATATCGAATCTCTTGATTGGGCGCTTTATCCTTAGCTAACCGACTCTCAATCTTGGCCAATAACATCCGCTCGTTCTGGTCGTTATTCTCAACAAGAGCTAGCGTAGCCAGTCCATACATTGAACGCTCTAAAATGGCCCAACCTGTCTGATGGCCCCCCGCTTCAAAAGCCCATGACAGGAGGAGGTCACGCACTTTCGCAGAAACATCCTCGCAGTCACGATGATGAGCGTCCATCGCAACTTCAAACAACGTTTCCGTCATTTGGAAGTTTTCAACAAAAGTCACTGTTTCTTGGGTATTTGGCACGAACGATAATACGGAGATAAGCCAAAGCGCATGATTTCGAAGTTCGTCCCGTGTATGCTCGTCGCATGCCGGGGCATTTGAGACTGCCAAAAGGATTCTCGTCACTTGTGATATCCAATTCATCATGTCAAATACGAAGTGAGACTGCTTCTCTATTGCCAATAGAAAAATTTCTTTTTCGGCACGATGTAAATCCTCTGCCCACTGTTCGATGTTTCGAATAACCGTCCGAGCCGTTTTATTATCTGCTTTGGCTTCTAACAGCGTATTAGCAAGCCCTACAAGTCGAACTTGTAGTGCTTGAGCGTTTGTTCCCGAATAATAGGGGCCGAGATAAGTGCTGTGGATACTCATCAGCGGGGTATCGGGTAACGTAAGAAACATTCGCGTGACAAATAGAGCGTTATCTTTAAGTCTCTTGGCAGCAAACCGAATTTCATAATCAGTGACTCGAATAAGATTGAAAGTTAGCTGAGCAATTTGCTCCATTCCGATTTGCGTGACCGGTCGATAGTCTTCCTTCGCGATTCCGGCACATGAAATTATCGCAATTTTTTCGACGAGTGTGACAATATCCTCCGGTTTCGCGCGAACGAGAAAAAGCTGCGCTGTCCTCCCCATAAGACGAACACCGTTCATAAGTACGTCCGGCATGTTATGTGGAACAACCGATTGTACCGCGCTTGAAAGATATCCAGCGGCAAGATGCGCATGGGTTTTTGAGGCGTATTCGTTCGAATAATCTATATCTAGATAGATTCCCGTGAGTGCTGCCAACGCCTCAAAAGTGTTCTCAATTTGCTGCTCGTCGCCGCGAGTAATGCCGATCCGAACATTCTGCCGAAGATGCTCCAAGCTTTCGTTGATAAATCCATCTGTAACGAATGGATTATCAAGCAAGATATTATTTGCAAAAAAAGTTTTTCCTTTGGCCTGAATATAAATAGCATTGATATCAACGACAGCCCTTAGCGCTCCTTTTGATACCTCATGATCACCCGTTTCCGCTGTATGTCGAGATATCGAGACTGAATGAGTGATTGCTTGCTGCATTCCGGAGGTCCAATACGGGTTAAATTGGAAAAAAGTGAGCCGCTTATAATCATGCGTGTCTTGAATGATATTATCTGTTCTTGAATCTTGTATAAAAGGGATCGCGCGCTGTATCCGACGCTCCCACCATTTCATCTGCTTACGTGCATTTTCAACAACGATGTTAAGCTGCTTCAAAGGATTAATTAACGATAGGGTGCGTCGATACGCATACAGAAATATAAATAAGATTAGAACTATTCCCCAAATTCCCGCCAATATAACAATCGCCAGCCATGATTTTTCCGAGAAGAGGGAGAGGCTAGCAATGCCAACGGCCAATAAAAAAGTCGATATAAAAGCAAGGAATAATTTAGGGTCAGAACCTAGCTTTTGAAATAGTCTATGAGGTAAGCGCTCCACGTTTACTTGAATAGCAAAAATGATGAGTGAAAATACGATCGCGGATGCTGCCGTTAATGCTCCACCAAGTGTGCCAAAAAGTTCTCGTAACCTTTGAAGTTCCTCACCCGAAGAAAAATGCGGCTCAAGTGTTATTTGAAGTTCCGGACTGAAGTAAGTGCTTACTGCTATGAGAACAGAAATCAGAGTGAATAATATGTGCCAGCCATGTTGTGCCCACAATATGGAGAGCCGATACTCGATGCTGTAAATTAAATTCCATAGCAATGCATAGCTACGGCGAGCTAGAAAATTGGTCTTTTCCATCGTGCTGTGCGCACGACTCAGTATGGCATCACGATGTTTTAATAAAAAAATTTTATTTGTTTCACAATCGATCTCAATGCCGAATGTTTAATCCTGCCACCAATCAGTAACCATCCAGACAATTTTATAAAAAAGGAAATTAAAGCCCACTACCGTCCATGCGGCTCAAGCGCCCGTTCCAGGACATCCCGAATGAAACGCTGATAGGGAATGCCCCGCCGCGCGGCGGCCTTCTTCACCGCCTTGAGCAACGGCGCCGGCACCCGCATGTTGATGCGCTCGCCCTTGGGCTCGAATTCGAATCGGACGCGCTTTCCGCGCGAAAGATCGTATTCGGACAGGTCGGCCTTGGCGACGAATTCCTCCGCCGCCTTATCGCTTCCGAGCCTCGGCAATTTCTTTTTCATAGTGGATCACCTCGCGCCTGTGCATATAGCGGGCGCTGATCGGGCGGATCAACAGCCTTCCGCCACGCGAACGAAAGGCGAAGACCACGAACACGTGCCGCCCGGCGCGCGTCTTGCCGATCGCCTTCAGCCTTTCTTCGTCGCGGGAGCGGCCCGGAGCCGGAAAAACCGTGATCTCGCCCGCGAACAATTCCTCGATCTCGCGGACCGAGAGCCCGTGCTTTCGGCACTTGTCCCGGTTTCCTCCGTCCCAATCGAACCCCCCGACGTTCATGGTTCATGCGCCGCCGATCTTGCCGAATGTACATACAAATGTCAACATGGCGAAACGACGGGTGTCGGAACGGGCCAAAAAATCGAGCCGTCGCGTCGAGCCCCCGTCGTAAGGGGCGCGAATCCCAGGGCGTAAAGCCTCCCGCAACGGGATGCCCGCTTCGCCGGGACAAGGCGGCGACCACGCCGTTCGTCATGCCATTCGTCCGGCGCGCCATGCGCGTCAACTATCGTACTCATACCGTCATTCTATTTCCCGCATTCCTCGATTTCGCCAATGGTGAGGGCCAAGAGAATTCCGAACCGGTCGGGCCATGATGTCTCTCGAAGCCGAATTGGCGAAAATCCGAACCAGCATCGCACAAACGGCGCCCGGGTTGTGGGCGGAGAACGCCCGCCAGATCGGGGCCCTGATTGCCGCGAACGCGGCTTCGGGCGCGCTCGGGGTCGGCGAGGTCGCCCCCGAATTCAGCCTGCCGGCGACGACGGGCCAAGTCGTCTCGTCCGACGTGTTGCTCGCCCGAGGCCCCGCGGTCGTCGTGTTCTTCCGCGGCGGCTGGTGTCCGTTCTGCGTCGCCGCCATGGTCGCGTTCGACCGCGTCCGATCCAGGCTCGAACACCTCGGCGCCGCGCTGGTCGGAATCGCGCCCGGGTCCGAGGACCAGGCGGCCGAAACCGCCCGCCGTCTCCGTCTCGGGTTCCCATTGCTCGCCGATCGCGAATTGCGCGCCGCGCGCCTTTTCGGCCTTGCCCATGACCTATTGCCCGATTTGGCCGAGGCGCTCGAACGGGCGGGCGTCGATCGTTCCTGCCTGGTCGGAGCCTGGGGAACAAAACTTCCCATCCCCGCGACGTACGTGATACGCCGCGACGGTGCCGTCGCCTGGGCCTTCGTCGATCCCGACTTTACCCGCCGGGCCGAACCCGAGTACGTGGCGGCGGCGGTCGAGCGATTGACTGCCGAGGACGTGTCGACGGTCAGCGTGGCCAGGTGAACGCCAATGCCTCGCGCACGAACGCGCCGACAGCGGGAGCGTGCGGCCGCCCGCGCACGGTGACGAGGTTGACCACGCGAACCACCTCCGGCTCGACCAACTGGCGCCCGATCACGCCGCTTCCGGCCACCGCGAATTCCGGGGTGATGCCGATGCCGAGTCCGGTCTTGACCATGGCGAGGATCCAATCGTCGCGCTCGCTGCGATACGGACGGCGGATCTTGACGCCGCTTTCGTCGATCAGCGCCCGCAGATGTTCGGCGTACTCGCAATTGGCGCGGCTGAGGTAGGATTCGTCGGCGAGGTCGCCGAAACGCACCGCGTTCAACGCTTCGAAGCGGTGCCCCTTGGCGCACGTGACCATGAACCGCTCGCTGAAAAGCGGCATGGCGTGGAAACGCTCGTCGATTCCCCCGGGCAGGGCATAGATGGCGACGTCGAGTTCGCCGCCCGCCAGCATGTCTTGCAGCGCTTGGGCCTTGGCGTCGCGCAGGTGAATATCGACGCCGGGGTGCCGTTCGCGGAAGTCGCGCATGAAATCGATCAGGCCGACGGGGCCGAGCGTGCACATGATCCCGATCGCGAGCGGCGCCTCGCGCAGTTTCACATAGGCCTGGGCCCGCGATTTGGCGGCCCGGCTTTGTTCCAGCATCTGCTCGAAATAGGGCCTGAGGGTGCGGCCGAGTTCGGTCAGATGGGTGTTGTTGCGTTCGCGCCGAAACAGGTCCCCGCCGAGTTCGTCCTCGAGCGCCTTGATCGCGCGGGTCAGGGAAGGCTGCGAAACGTTGCAGCGATCCGCCGCCCGGGTAAAGTTCAGGGTTTCCGCCAGGGCCAGAAAATAGCGGACTTGGTGCATTTCCACGGCGCCGGCCCCCATACCTTTAAAGCATCGAATTATTAGATACCGGGCATTTCACCCGTGCAATCCCCCCTTGCATGATCAACGGGCCGGATCGCGGCACGTCGCCTTTCCGGCGAGACATAAAGGGGAAGCGCCGATGACCATGTCCATGACCCAACCGATGGGCGAGGCCAGCGCTTCCACCGCCGGCGGCGGGGTTGTCCTTGTCATGGCCGGCGCGGCCCGATGGCTGCGGAGCGGATTGGCTTGTCGGCTGTGCCGGCGCGTAACCGCTGCGACGTTCGTCGCGATTTTCGTCATCGAAGCCGTCATCCTTGTCCCTTCGTACTTCAGGCGCGAGGGCGAACTGCTCACCCGGTTGGAGGAAACGAGCCTGGCAGCGGCCCGGACGGCGATGCGGTTGACGCCCCGGAAGGACCTGGCGGCGGATATCGCCGCCTCGCTCGGCGTCAGCGCCGGGAGCACGCCGCTCCTGGGCGTTACGCTCTATTACCCCGATGGGCGCTTCGTCGACAGCTTCGGCGAGGTGCCGACGCTCACCCCGCCGATCGGCCCCGACTGGAACGGCATGGCGATGGCGCGGACGGGCGGCAGCTACGAGGTGGCCTGGACCGCCGCGACGCTCGAATCGCCTTTCACCATGGTGGCGAGGCTCGATGCCAGCATGGTCGACCGCGAACTCCGCGCTTTCGTCGCGCGCATCGCGGGCCTGGTGGCGGTGATCGCCCTATTCGTGACCGCGGCCACCATGCTGATCCTGGCTTATGCCGTGCTTGGCCCGGTGTTGGCCCTGAGGAATCGCCTGATCGCGGCGGGCGCCGATCCGACACAACCCGAGAGCTACCTTCTCGGGGAGCGCGCCGACGAATTGGGCGACGTCAATCGCGCGTTCAACGCCATGATCCGCCGCATCGCCGCCAATATCGACGCCATCGAAAACCAACGGAAACAGCTGGCCAAGGCCCACGATGCCGTACTGCGGGCGAATCAGGCCAAATCGGATTTCCTCGCCGGCATGAGTCACGAGTTGCGCACGCCATTGAACGCGATTATCGGTTTTTCCGAATTGATGCGGAGTCAAATGTTCGGTCCGCTCGGGAATCCCCGTTACATCGAGCACGCCGGCATCATTCACGACAGCGGCAACCATCTGCTCGAACTCATCAACGGCATTCTCGATTTTTCCAAGGCCGAAGCGGGTCGGGTGGAACTGCACGTCGAGGAAACCGTTTTCGCCGACTTGGCCGAGGCCAGCGTTCGCATGGTCGGCGAGCGCGCCGCCAAGGCCGGAGTGGCGTTGGAGTTGCAGCTACCCGAGCCCCCGGTAGCGATCGCGGTCGACGGCCTTCGCCTGAAGCAGGTTTTGCTTAACCTGCTGACCAACGCCATCAAATTCACGCCCAGCGGCGGGCGAGTCACCCTTGCCGCCGGGTTAGTTCCCCACGGTTTCCAGATCTCGGTCGCCGACACCGGTATCGGCATCGCGCCGGAAGATCTCGAACGCGTGATGGAGCCGTTCGGCCAGGCCCGCGATTCACGCGTGCGCGATCAGGAGGGCACCGGTCTCGGGTTGCCGCTCGCCAAACATCTGATCGAACTGCACGGCGGTTTGTTGACCCTGGCCAGCGAATACGGACGCGGCACCACCGTAACGGCGACCTTGCCGGCGGCGTGCGCGCGCCCGCTTCGCCCATAGCGGCACGTTATCGAAACAATGGGCTTTCGGTATTTCCGTTGATCCCCGATCCGAGGCACGTTTTGCCGCGGATCGGAGCGTCCGATCCCATGCACGCCATCCAACTCTTCACGACACAAAGGAGATTGTTATGAACAAATCCGCCTTCGCCATCGCTTCCGCCGTCGCGGTCGCTCTCGCTTCCGCGCAGACGTTCGCCCAGTCCGGCCCGGCGCCCGCGCCCACGGTCAAGTCCGAGAAATGCTACGGCATCGCCAAGGCCGGCCAGAACGATTGCCAGACCGCGACCTCGTCATGCGCCGGCACTTCCAAGAAGGACTTTCAGCCCGACGCGTGGAAGTACGTTCCGGCGGGCACCTGCGAAAAGATGTCCGGCGGCAGCCTCAAGCCGAAGAAAGCCTGATAACGACGGTCCGGCGACGGCAAGAAAGGGGCGAGCCGTGAGCGCTCAAATCGTTCCTGGCGGATTGGCGGCGCGGGCGGGCATCGGCCTGCGCGCGCCGCACGTCGCCGATGCGCTCGCCTCTCCGCCGCCGGTCGGCTGGTACGAGGTTCATATCGAGAACTATCTCGGCGGCGGGGTCCCCTTACGCCAACTCGAATCGGCCCGGCGCGACCGTCCGGTCGCGCTGCACGGGGTCGGTTCGTCGCTCGCCGGCGCCGAGCCGCCCGACCCCCGCCACCTGGCGCGCATCCGCGCTTTGGCGCGCGCCATCGAACCCGCGATCGTTTCCGAACATCTGGCTTGGTCCGTATCCAGCGGCGTCTATCTCAACGACCTGCTGCCGGTGCCCTATACCGAGGAAGCGCTCGAACTCTGCGCGCGCAATGTGTGGATATTCCAGGAGAATCTCGGCCGACCGATTTTGCTGGAAAACCCGTCGACCTATCTTCGCTACGTCGACTCCGCGATCCCCGAGGGCGAATTCCTGGCCGCGCTGGCGCGGCGCACCGGTTGCGGCATTCTGCTCGACGTCAACAACCTTTACGTCAGCTACCGCAACACCGGGGCCGAGCCCGAGGCGGTGCTGACGGCGCTCGCCGGGACGAACGTGGGCGAGATCCACGTGGCCGGCCACGCCGTCAACGACGCCGACGGTCATGCGGCCCTGATCGACGATCACGGGTCGGAAGTCGCCGCGGAAGTCTGGCAGCTCTATGCCCGCGCCGTGCGCCTGTTCCCCAACGCCGCGACCCTGGTCGAATGGGACACCAACCTGCCGTCGCTGACCGCGCTGGCGGCCGAGGCGCGGCGCGCCGATCGGCGCCGTTCCCTGGCGCTGAATGGGGAGGACCGCGATGCCCTCTCTTGAGGTCCTGCAAACCGAAATCCGCTCGGCGATCGTCAGCGGCCATTTGGCCCTGGCGGCGCGCGCGATCGACGGCGACGGGCTGGCGCCCGACCGCCGTCTCGCCATCCATCGCCATCATTTTCTCCACACCCTGGTCGAGGCGCTCGGCGTGACATATCCGGTGACCCGGCGCTTGCTCGGCGACGGCGCGTTCACCGCCGCCGCGGAAGGGTTCATTCAGATGTCGCCGCCGGACGGCCCCTGCCTGTTCGAGTACGGCCGGGAATTCGCCGCTTATCTTGCCGCCCATCCGACGATGGAAGCGCTGGCCTACCTCGGCGACGTCTGCCGCTTCGAGTGGGCCATCAACCGCGCCTATCACGCGCCGGACGGCGATGCGCCGCCGCCGCCGGACACTTCCGCCCGGCGCTCGGGCGAACTGATCGCCGCGGTCGCGCCGCACGTCGGGCTGGTCGAGTCGCCCTATCCGATTGCGGCCATCTGGACGGCGCATCAAGAGGACCCGGTGCCGGAAGTGGATCTCGACCAAGGTGGCTGCCGGCTGGCGGTGTTCCGTCGCCGCCTCGATGTCCTGTGGCGTCCGCTCGGTCCGGGCGAAGCGGCCCTGCTCGCCGCCCTTCGCGCCGAACGCCCGTTGGCTCTCGCGTTCGCCCGCGCCCTCGACGCCGAGCCGGGATTTGATCCGTCGTCCGCGCTCGCGGCCTTCGCCGGGGAAGGATTGGTTCTCGGATTCCACCTGTCGAAACCATTTGAGGAGCCCTCGCCATGACGCCCGCTTCAGCCGCCGCCTCCGCCGTCGCTCCGGCCGTCGAAGCCTTCGCCGCCGCCCGGGATTTCCTGTCGCGGCTGCCGCAGCCGGCTCTCGATCTCGCCTTCCGGATCGGGATCGCCTCGGTGTTCTTCAAGTCCGGCTTGGTCAAAATCGGCAACTGGACGGCCGCTGTCGCGTTGTTCCGGGACGAATACCGGGTGCCGATCCTTCCGCCCGAAGCCGCCGCGCTGCTCGCCACCGTCGCCGAACTGACGTGTCCGATGATGTTGATCCTCGGCCTGGGGGCCCGCCTGGGCGCCGCCGCGCTGCTGGCCATGACGGCGGTCATCCAGATCTTCGTCTATCCGGCGAATTGGAGCGAGCACCTGATTTGGGCGGCACCGCTCGCCCACCTTCTTACCCGCGGGCCGGGCCGGTGGTCGATCGACGAATTGATCGCCCGGCGCTGGCTCGACGGGTCGAGCGCGGTAGGCGTGCGATGAACAAATTTCGCGACCTGTCGATCAAGTCCAAGCTGCTGATCCTGCCGGTGATCACGTTTCTCGGCTTCGCCGCTATTTTCTCGGTGGTGCTCACGGCGAATCTCAGGACCGAAGCCCAGGTCGAGCGCAGCGCCGATTTGCGCGCCAAGAAGGATTTGACCGCCGATGCCTGGTTCGCGCTCAAACAGATCCGTTCGAGCCTGATCGACGTCTGGGCGATTCCCGATGCCGGCGCGCGGGCGGCGAGTCTCGACGTGGTGCGGTCCAACCTCATGTTCTTCACCGCGTCGGTCGGCTCGCTCGAGTTTCCGGACAAGGCGGCGGCGGACAAGTTCGCGGCCGACTACGAACAGGCGGTCGCGCGGCTGAATGCGCTGGTCGAAGACCTCAAGTCGGGCGCCGCGCCGGGATACGCGGCGATCAACGCCGCGCTCGACGAGGCCACCGCCGCGATCGAGGGCGCGCTGCAAACCGCGCACGTCGATTACTCGCAGAAGCTGGGCGATGCCATCGACGCCGTGAGCGAATCGAACCGGTTCGCGCTCTACGCCGCGGGCGGCGTGGCGCTTCTGGTCGGCGCCGTTTTTCTGCCCTTGATCTATCTGGTCGTGCGCGGCGTGGTCGAACCGGTGCGCGCCATCGAAGGAGCGATGAACAAGCTGGCCAATGCCGATTATTCCATCGCCATCCCTTATGCCGACGACAAAAACGAAATCGGCGCCATGGCGCGGGCGGTGCGCACCTTCAAGGATAACCTCGCGCTCAGCGAACAATGGACGGCCGAGCAGCAGCGCGAGCAGGAGGCGAAGCTCGCCCGCCAGGCGCGCATGGAGGCGGCAACCACCGCTTTCGAGGCGCACGCCCGCGCGTTGCTGGAGTCGGTCGGCAACGCGCTTCAGGCGCTGGATTCCGGCGCCGAAACGTTGCGCGCCAACGCCGCCAATACCAGCCGGGTGAGCCAAGCCGTCGCCGACGGCGCCGGCCGCGCCTCCGCCAACGTCCAGAACGTCAACAAGGCGGTGAGCGATTTGTCGCAATCGGTCGCCGATATTTCGAGCCGGATTCGCGCATCCACCGAAATTGCCAACGCCGCCGTCGTTCAAGCCGAGCGTTCCAACGAGATGGTCCAGAGCCTGTCCAGGACGGCAAACAGCATCGGCGAGGTCGTCAACCTGATCACCGGCATCGCCCGGCAGACCAACCTTCTCGCCCTCAACGCCACCATCGAATCCGCCCGCGCCGGGGCCGCCGGGAAAGGCTTCGCCGTGGTCGCGACCGAGGTCAAGAACCTGGCCGGACAGACCGCGCGCGCGACCGGCGAAATCGCGACGCAGATCGAAGGCGTGCAGGCCGAAACCCAGCGCGCGGTCGATGCCATCCGCGAAATCGTCGGCACCATCGGCGAGATCGCCAAGACCATCGGCGAGATCGCCCGTTCGGTCGAACGCCAGGGCGAAACCACTCGCCAAGTCAGCCAGGATATCGTCGAAGCCGCCGCCGGCACCGACGAAGCGTCGCGCAACATCTCCGGGGTATCGGAGGCCGCGCTCGAAACCGACGCGGTGGCCAATCGGGTCTTCGAATCGGTGTCCGAACTGGCCCGCCAAGCCGCCGGATTGGAAGGCGAGATCGAGAGCTTCCTCGGCAAAGTGCGCGCGGCGTAGGAACCCGCCCGCGCGCGCGAACGGACGGCCGGGGCGGTGCGGCTAACCCATCGGGAAAATTGGAGCGGGTGAAGGGAATCGAACCCTCGTCGTAAGCAACTTACCGCCTTTGACAACCATATCGCTCCGGCGCGCCGGGGCCTACTTCCGGCGGTCCAGGTCCTTGCCGTTCAATGCGCCGAGGAAGGCGACGATATCGGTAACCTCCTGGTCGGTCAGGTTCACGTCGAGCTGGATGCGCCCCATGACCCGAACCGCGTCCGGCAACGTCTCGCCGGAACCGTTGTGGAACCAGGGGCCGGTCAGCGCCACGTTGCGCAGCGACGGAACCTTGAAGACCTTTCGGTCTTCCGGCCGGCCGGTCACCGCGAAACGGCCTTCGTCCCCGCCGTAGGGGAAGGGATGGACCTTGCCCAGCTTTTCGAACAGTTCGCCGCCGAGCAGCGCGCCGTCGTGGCAGCGCACGCAGTTCACCTTGAGGAACGCGGCGAGACCGTCCTGTTCCTGGGCGTTGAGCGCCGTCTTGTCGCCCTTCAGGAAGTCGTCGAAACGCGATTCGCTGCGCAGCGTGCGCTCGAACGACGCGATCGCCTCGCCCAGATTGTCGTAGGTCAGCGCCGGGTTCGCGCCCGGAAACGCCCGGGCGAACGCCGCGCGGTATTCGGGGATCTTGGCGAGCTTCTCGACCACATACGCGGGGCTCGGCATCGCCATTTCGACAGGATTGAGGATCGGCTGCTTGGCCTGGTCCGCCAGGTCCTTGGCGCGGCCGTCCCAAAAGAGAGTCTTATGCCAACCCGCGTTCAGCACCGTGGGGCTGTTGCGCGTGCCGAGCTCCCCTTTCGCCCCGGGGGAAAACCGAAGCCCGTCCACGCCCGCCTGGCCTTCGCCGAGGCGATGGCAACTGGCGCAACTTTGCTGGTCGTTGATCGAAAGGCGGGTGTCGAAGAACAAGGCCTTGCCCAGCGCAATCCGTTCCGGCGTGTCGTTTTCCGCGCCCGGCATCGCGGCGGGCAGCGGTTCGAACTTGCGCAGCGCCGAGCGGATAAGACGGTCCGTGTCGGCCGCCGCCGGGCCGACGGCGAAGAGGGTCAGGCCCAAAATCCATGACAGTAAGACAAGAATACGCATCGGTTCGTTTCCCCGGATCCGACAGGTTATGGGGACGGCGCGCCTCGCCGCGAACGGTTTTCCCGCCCGGACGCCCCCTCGAACCGCACCGCATTGCGCGTGAAAATCTTCCGATAAAATACATCGGATCGCCCCCTTCGACAATCGGCGTCGCCCGCATGCGACTCGATCGCAAATCGAGCCTCGGCGAACAGATTGGAAGGGATGAAAAAGAGCGCGCCGGACGATCGCGGCGCGAAAAGCCGCCCTACGGGAAGACTGGAGCGGGTGAAGGGAATCGAACCCTCGTCGTAAGCTTGGGAAGCTTCTGCTCTGCCATTGAGCTACACCCGCGCGGGACGAAAAGGATACCCGGCGGAACGGTCAAAGCAAAGCCCCGTGGTCGCCGGGTATTCCGCTCACATTTT
>VGZQ01000080.1 GCA_016872535.1 Rhodospirillales bacterium
GGTCTGGTGTAGCGGCCGCCAACACGGCCGGGTCTGGATGCCGGCGGCGTTGGTTTCGGCGAGAAAGCGGTCGCGCGTCTCGGCGTCGTCGAAGCGCAGCGCGTTGAGCCAGTAGTTGCCGCGATCCTCCTCGGGCTCGGCGACGAAGCGCGCGCCGGGGCAATCGGCGAAGCGGGCGCGGTAGAGATCGGCGAGCGCGCGCTTGCGCGCCAGGAAATCGTCCAACTGTTCCAGCTGCGCACAGCCCAGCGCGGCATTGATGTTGGGCAGGCGGTAGTTGAAGCCGACCTCGTCGTGATCGAACAACCAAGCGTGCGGCACCCGCGCGGTGGTGGAAAGATGCTTGAGGCGCTTGGCCAGCGCCGCGTCGTCGGTCAAAACCATGCCGCCGCCGCCGGTGGTGATGATCTTGTTGCCGTTGAAACTCAAGACGCCGGCGGCGGCGAGCGAACCGCACGGCTTGCCCCGATGCCGGCTGCCCAGGGCCTCGGAGGCGTCCTCGATCACCGGAATGCCGTGCGCCGCGCCCGCGGCGACCAGGGGCTCCATCGCCGCCGGATGGCCGAAGACGTGGACCGGCAGGCAGGCGGCGATGCGCCGGCCCTGAAAGCGCGGGCCGTGGGACTTGAGCAGCGCCGCGACCCGCGCGGGATCGAGGCCGAGCGTGCGTTCCTCGATATCGGCGAACAGGGGCATCGCGCCGGCATAGGCGACGGCGTTGGCGGTGGCGATAAAGGTGAGCGAGGGGCAGATCACCAGATCGCCCGGCCGCACGCCGACCGCATGAAGCGCCAGATGCAGGGCGGCGGTGCCGTTGACGGCGGCGATGGCGAAGCGGGCGCCGCAGCGCTCGGCCGTCGCCGCCTCGAAGCGGTCGACGTAGCTTCCGACCGAGGACACCCAGCCGGTGTCGAGGCAATCCTTGAGATAATCCCACTCGCGGCCCTTGAACCAGGGGCTGTGCAGGGGGACATCGTCCGCGACTTTCAGTTCGTCGCGCAGGACGGCGATCAGGCGGCGCGAGGATTCCAGCATCACCATCCTACATCCGCTGATCCAAATCGCGGCCGCGCTCGAGGTGCGCCAGTTCCGGCGCGGCGGCGCGGATGGCGGCGACCGCGTCCTCCTTGCGCCAAGCCGGTTTCGCGCGGATGGCGGCGATGGCGGCGAGGAAATCCTCGATCGTCCGGCGCGGGGTCGCGTCTTCCCAGGCGATGCCGGCGGCGCGAAAGGAGTCGAGATCGAGAGCATCGTCGCGGCGATGAAACTCTTCTTCCGTCTTTTCGCCGCTGGTGTCCGAAGGCGCGAAATGGCACGGCCAGTAGCCAGGCGGCGGCGTTTTGCCTCGAGCCTCGTCCTCGCTCGCGCAAGGCAGCGGCTTCAGGCCGCGTTCGGCCAGCAGAAGCGCGGCAATGTCGGGAAATCCGATCAAATGCTCGTTCGCCGACAGCTTGGGGAAGAACACCTGCCGGTCCTTGCCCAAGAAGCAGGCGAGCAGGCAAAGCTGCGCCGCCTCCTCGTGCGACATGAAATAGCGCCGGATATCATTCGGCGCGGCCAGCGGCTGGCCTTTGGCCAGGCGGTGCTCGAATCCTTCCAGCAGGCTGCCGGCGGAAAAGGCGACGTTGGCGAAGCGGGCCGACGTGGCGACGAACGCGCCCGGGCGCGAGAACAGGACCTTCTCCATCAGGTTCTTGGAGGCACCCATCAAGTTGGCCGGCCGCACAGACTTATCGGTGGAAACCGAAAAGACGCGGGCGAAGCCGAAAGAGCGGGCGTTCGCCAGGCAGCGATCCAGCGCGGCGACGTTGACCTCGATCATCCGCATCAGGCTGTAGACGTCGCGCTCGGCGCGGACGTGCTTCAGGGCCGCGAAGTTGGCGAAGACGTCGTATGGCCCGCTTTCGGCGGCGAAGCGGGGGAATTCCTCGCCGGCGAAGTCGGCGGTGACGGTGCGGAAATCTTCCGGCAGCGGCGCGGCCCCGGACCGCAGATCGCGCACTGTTTCGACCAGGCCGTTCTCGTCGATGTCGACCAGGTGGATCGCGGCGGGACGATAGGGCGCAACGATTTTCGCGAAAGCCGAGCCGATGGAGCCGGCCGCGCCAACGATCAGGATCCGCTGGCTGGCGACGGCCGCGCGCAGGCGGGCGTCGGCGGTGGCGATGTCGTCGGCGAACAACGAGCGTGTCCGGCCGAGTAGGCGGGCGAGCAACGGATCGCGGGTGTCGAGACGGGTGGTCATGGGATCGATTTTTCCACGCTACCGCCATCCGGGTGAAAGAGGCTTCACCCGCCCAAGGAGGTTTTGATTTCATTTCGCCGCCACGTCGCGGCGAAAATGCGCGCCCGGATTTCAGGCGGCGCGGATCGAATACGTCGGCACCTTCACTCGCACCTTGCGGCCGAGAAGGCTAAGCAGGATGGTCACGCGCTCGTCGTCATCCATGCGCTCGAACAAGCCGATTTGGTCGAGGAACGGACCCTCGCCGACGATGACCGGCTGGCCCTGGCGGAAGGCGGGCTTGATCTCGATCAGGCCGCTCTCGGCCTCGCGGGCGCGGATGATATCGACAACGCCGTTGGGCATCGGCAGGGGCAGGCCGCCGTTGCAGACGAGATGGGAAACGCCGACGGTCGAGTGGATCGCGCGCCAGCGGGTGATCTCGATGTCGAAGCCGACGAACAGATAACGCGGAAACAGCGGCGCCGGCACCCATTCGACCCGGCGGGCGTGGGAACGGCGCTTGCGCCAGCGCGGCAGGTAGACGTCGAAACCTTGGCGAATGAGGTGCTCGCGCGCCCGGTCCTCCTTTTGCGGCTGGGTGTTGACGACGTACCAGCGATTCATGCGGCGTCGTCCCCGGTTCCGGGTTCGGCCAGGCGCGGCATCTCGCGCGAGACGTTGAGCAATTTGGGCGCCAGAACCCGCTCGCGCGGCAGGACCTTTATCAGGGCGTCGAAGACGTCCTGGGGCGCGGCCATGTCGGTGATGATGACGGCGTCCACCGGGCCCAGATCCTTCAGCCGGTTGACGACGGCCAAGCCGTGGAAAGTCTCGCCGCCGTTGCCATCGAGCAGGCCGACGGCGGTGACGTCGTGGTTGGCCGCGCACAAGACGGCGATCTCAGCCAAGTCGCCGACGCCGGCGAAGGCGACGCGCCTCCAGCCGCGGGTGGCGCAGAACGCCAAAAGCTCGTCGTACTGCCGGCGGGAATGGCGGAACAGGTTGAAGGACTGGGTCAGGTAGCGGGCGGTGAGCGCGCTTTTTTCGGCAAAGCCCTGGGGGGTGAGGTAATAGGCGTAGCGGTTGGCGGGAACCTGGGCGACCTTGATCAGGCCCTTCTTGGCGCAGCGCTTGAGATAGGCGTTGGCGAGCCCGAGCGCGATGCCCAGCTCGCTCGCTAGCGTGCGTTGGGTCACGCCGCTGTCGCGCTCGATGGCGTTCAAGAGGCCGAGCGTGATCTCGACCTCGCTCGTCGCCGACGCCCGTTCGGAATTCTTATCGCTGGCCACGCCGCCGCCCTGAAAAGTACCCCGTTGTTCAGGGCGCGAACTTTATAGTGTACACCCCGTGAACGTCAAGAAATCTGGTCGAAAACTCTTTCCAAATTATATGGTTAAGCTTCAGTCGAGCCTTGGATGGGCAATCATGTTTTTCAGAGCCCAAGGGGGTCCACATGGGCTTTGGGCGGGTGGTTTGGGTCCATGAAACCAGCGCTTGGTTTTGTTCCGTATGCGGAACGTGAAATAATATTATTTCTATACAGTTAGTTGTGTGTAGTTCATATTATGAACGATATATTGTTCATATTATGAACAAAGAAAGATGGGCCAAGCTGTCGAATCTCCGTTTATCCGGCTCCAGGCCTGGGTTCGCGAGTGTTTCAAAGGGGACGGAGAACCGGCATAAGAGACGGCCATGATCACCGCCGCGCCGCTGCCGGCCTGGGGCGATTTCCCGGCTCTTTTCGAATCCGCCGTTCCGCCGGACAGCGCGCTCGCGGCGCCTTGGGCCGAGGGCGCCGCCTCGGCGCACCTTCTCGCCCGCTCGACTTGGTCGCTCGCTGCCCTGGTCCAGCGGTGCAAGGCCGAAGGCGCTCCGCGTCCTTGCCTGTGGCTGCCCGATTTCTTCTGCAACGCCTCAAGCGAACCGGCGCGCGACGCGGGCGCGGAACTCGTCTTCTATCCCGTGGCCGAAACGCTCGCGCCTGACTGGGCGGCGTGCCGGGTGCTGGCCGAACGGGCGCGACCGTCCTTGTTCATTCTCGTTCACTATTTCGGCCGGGCGAACGATGCCGAAGGCGCGCGCGCGTTCTGCGCCGAAAACAACGCCGCGCTGGTGGAAGACGCTGCCCATGTCCTGAAGCCCTGCGCCGGGATCGGCCGGGTAGGGGATTTCGTTCTCTACAGCCCGCACAAGCTTTTAGGGATTCCCGACGGCGCGGTCCTGGTGGCGCGTGAGGCCGACGCGGCGTTGGCGCGAACCATGATGGCGCTTCCCGCCGCCCAGCCGTGCGCGCGGGCCTGGGTTCTGAAGCGCGCCTTGCAAAAGGCGATGCCTGAGGCGGTCTGGCGAACGCTGCGTCCCATCCCCGAAATTCCCTTCGAGCGGGATCCGCCGCCCGCGCCGCTGTCGCCCGCACCGTCCATGAGCGCGTCGGCACGGAAAATGCTCGCCCACGCGATCCCGCGCCTCGAGGCCGAGGCCGCGCGCCGCCGCGCCGCCGAAAAAATCCTGCGGCGGATTCTTGCCGATGTCCTGGGCTGGTCGCCCTGGCCCGCCGCATGGGGTGCGGACGAGGCGCCCTATCGCGCCGTGTTCATCGCCGAAACCGCCACGCTTGTCGCCGAACGTTTCGCGCGCCTGCGTCGCGCCGGCTGCTTGGCGGAAAGCTGGCCCGATCTCGCGCCCGAGGTGACCGCCGATCCCGAAAAGCACCGGACGGCGATCGATCTACGCCGCCGCCTGCTCGCGTTTCCCCTGCCCGTGCCCGACAGGGCCGAGGCGTTTGCCCGCGCCTGCATCGCCGCGCTAGTCTAGGCTCGGATCATTTCTTCGAGCCGCGTCCGCGCCTCGGCGTAGCGGAAGTCGAGCCCGCCTTCCAGTGCTAAGCGCTGATAGGCGAAGGGCGCGTTCAAATCGACGTATTCGGCCAGCAGCGCTATCGGCGATGTTCCGGCGCGATTGAGTCCGCGCACGCCACTGCGGCAATAGCGGAAATGTCGACCGATGATTCCGAGCGCCGCCTTGTCGATGCTGGCGATGTCGCCGAAGGGAAAGGCGAACCAGTCCGCCGCTCGGCCCAGGCGCTCGGTTAGGCGCCGCCTAGCGTCGCCGATCTCGTCCTCCAATCGGTCGGAATCGAGGCCGGCGAGGCAAGCATGGCTCATGCCGTGGCCGCCGATGGTATGGTTCAAGGCGACCAGTTCCGCGACCTGATCCCATGTCATCAGATCGGGAACGGCATCCGTTTTGCCGCGAAAGACGTTGGCGGCGACCGCGGCGGATTGCTTGTTGCGCGGCAAATCCATCAAGCCAGGACAGACGAAGAACAAAGCCTTGACGCCATGGCAGGCGAGAACCGATTTTGCCAACGCGTGGTTCGAGGCGAACCCGTCGTCGAAGCTGACCAATACCGGGCATGTGCCGTCGGAAATGGTCGCGGCTAGGCGCGCGGGGACATCGCCCGGAGTAAGGAACCCCGCCGCGCGGCCGATGTGCGCGAGCAGACGATCGAGTGCGGCTTCCTGATGGGTCGCGATGTCGTGCAGTAACAAAACGCGGAACGCGCCCGACGGCGGTGTAGGTGGGAGCAAGTGCCGCGTCGCGAGCCATAAGGGAGCGACAAGATGGCGGATCATGGCCGAGTTCTTTCCCTCGCGTTGCGGACCCTCCAGCGCACCAGCCGCGCGCGGAGGTCGGTGGGACAGGCTTCGATTTCGCCCGCCAGGCGATAGGGCGCCCCGCCAAGCCCTGCCTTGAAGTGATAGATACCTTGGGGCGTGCGCTTTTTGTCCATGCCGCCCACGTCGAACCAGCGGACGCCCGAGTCTTTGGCCGCGAGCAATGCATGCCACAGCAGAATCTGCCCGACGTTGAGTCCGTGCCCGGCCTCGGTGGCGAAGCCTGCCAGGTATTCGGCCGTGTTGCCATATCGGATGATCAGCGCCCCGCCCGCCAGCGCATTGTTGGTACAGGCGATGTGAGCCGTCAGGCGATTTTCGGCAGAAAGGGCGTTTTGCAGATGGCGGATGAAATCAGGTGTCACGCTAGTCTGAAAATTGCGCTCGGTCAGGAACCGTATATAGCCGTCCAAAAACGTAGGAAAAGCATCGGCGTCGCCGACAATCTTCAACTCTCCGCGCTCGGCCTTGTTCAAGGCATTGCGCCATTTCTGCTCGAGGCGGGCGCGCAGGGTTTCCAGCGATTGCGAAAGGTCGACACGGGCGGATGCCCAGCCAGGATTTCCGGTTGGAGTAAAGCCTTGTGCGGTGAATGCATCCTCGATAGGCGGCGCAATGCACAGATAATATCCGCCCGATACCCAGCGCTCACGCAAAAGTTGTAGAAGTTCAACTAATCGTTCGGACGGTTCACTAGGCGTTTTGCGCCAGAGCGGCCCACGGTTGATCCAGACCAGCCCGCCACCGATCAGAGGTAAATGGCGGATCATCGCCTGCATAACGCCGACGATTTCACCGCCTTTGAAGAAAAGCCCGCGCTCGGGCGACCATGGTTCGATCGCCGCCTTGGCGTCGCCGAACGCCCATTCCTGCATCAGGCTTTTGTCGAGAAACGAGCTCGCTGCCGTCTGCCAAGCAGCGCGGTCGAACCCAGTTGTCACGAGGCGGATCGAAGATGAATCTCTCACGGGTAGACTGTAATGGAGGATGCCATTTTAGCAAAACGCAGACTTCCAGCCATTTGGTCAAGACCATCGTTCTTCGTTGACTGAAGAGGCGACGCCACCGCGAACGGCCAGCCAAAGTTTTCAGCTTATTTTGTGAGATGACTTGACGATACATGTGAAATAATAAAGCCTATAAATTTATGATTCTGCGGATGATTTTTAGGGTTTAGGAAGGCAGACGGGTTGTCAATTTAAGTCAAACCCAGTATCACTCCGAAACTGTTAATTGAAGGCCGAAACACCGACTCCTCGGTGCGCGCATGAGCTCGAATCCCGGCATTTTCAAGTCCGTGGACGTGACCATCATCGGCGGCGCCGGCCACGTCGGTCTGCCGCTGGCGATCACCTGCGCCAAGGAAGGCCTCGAAACCCTGATCCTCGACATCAACGAGCGGGCGCTGGCGACCGTCGCCGCCGGGCGGATGCCGCATCTGGAATACGACGCCGAACCCCTGCTGGCGGAAGTCCTGGCCTCGGGCCGTCTGCACATGACGTCGCGGATTGAGGATTTGTCCGAGGGCGGGACGGTCGTGATCACCATCGGCACGCCGGTGGACGAGTTCCAAAACCCGGTGCACAAGTCGGTCCGGTCCTGCGTCGATTCGATCCTGCCACACATCAAGGACGGCCAGCTGATCGTGCTGCGCTCGACAGTCTATCCCGGCACCACCGAATGGCTGGATCAGTACCTGCGGGACCGGGGCCGGACAGTGAAAGTGGCATTCTGCCCCGAGCGCGTCGTCCAGGGTCACGCCATCCGCGAACTGCGCGAGATCCCGCAGATCGTCAGTGGCACTAGCCCCGAGGCCGTGATCGAGGCCGAGGCCCTGTTCGGCCGCTTCGCCCGGCATATGGTGCGGATGCAGCCCAAGGAAGCCGAACTCGCCAAGCTATTCTGCAACGCGGTGCGTTACATCCAGTTCGCAGCCGCCAACGAGTTCTACATGATGGCCGACGCCGCCGGCCTCGACTATCACCGCATCCACGCGGGCATGACCTACAAGTATCCGCGGGCGCAGCACCTGTCGCGGCCGGGCTTCGCCGCCGGCCCATGCCTGTTCAAGGACACGGCGCAGCTCGCGGCTTTCGCCGGCAACGGCTTCAGCCTCGGTTCCGCCGCGATCCAGGTGAACGAGGGACTGGTCCTGCACGCCGTCGACATGATGCGAAAGCAATACGACCTCAGCCGCATGACCGTCGGGCTGCTTGGCATGGCGTTCAAGCCAGGCGTCGACGATACCCGCTCGTCGCTGTCCTACAAGATGAAGAAGATCCTGATACTGCACGCGCGCGAGGTGCTGGCGACCGACCCCTACGTCACCGAGGACGCGACTCTGCTGCCGTTGGACGAGGTAATCACCCGCAGCGACGTCCTAGTGCTCTGCACCTGTCACGAGCAGTACCGGAGCCTCGATTTCAAGGGCAAGCCGGTTGTCGACGTCTGGGGCTTCTACCGGTCGCCCGCGCCGCCATGAGCGAGGCCATTCCCTGGTGGGAGCCGAAGCTCGGCCCCCCGGTCCGCCGGGCGGTGCTCGACGTGCTCGACAGCACCTTTCTGAACGACGGGCCGACGACCCGCGCGCTCGAGGGCCGTCTCACGGTCCTGATCGGCCGCCGCCACGGCGTCGCCGCACCGAATTGCACCAGCGCGCTGGCGCTGACGCTGATGGCGCTGGGCATCGGCCCGGGCGACGAGGTGATCGTTCCCGACATGACTTTCATTGCCACCGCCAACGCGGTCCGATTGGCCGGAGCCGGTGTCAGGCTGGCGGACGTGGAGCCCGAGCGCCTGACCCTCGATCCGGTCGCGGCTGAGCGTGCGATCGGCCCGCGCACCCGGGCGATCATCGCGGTCGATTTCAACGGTCGGGGCGCGGACTACACCCGGCTCGAAACCCTGTGCGCGGCGCACGGGATTCACCTGCTTTCGGATTCGGCGCAGGCGCTGGGATCGCTCAAGGACAGCCGGGCGCTGGGTTCGTTCGGTATAGCGGGGTGTTTCTCGTTTTCCGCCCACAAGCTGTTCTTTTCCGGCCAGGGCGGCGCGGTCGTGCTCGACGACGACGCGCTCGCCGGTCGCCTGCGCGACCTTCGGGACCAGGCCAAGCGCGACGGGAGCCCGCTCAGCGATGTTGGCCATCCTTCGGTCGGATTCAACTTCAAGCTGCCCAGCCTTCTCGCTGGCGTCGCGTTGGCGCAACTGGACGAGGCCAAGGCCCGTCTCGACCATACCCGGGCGCGCGATGCTTGGTATCGCGAATTCCTTAGCAACGATCCCGCACTGTTTTTCCTGCCCCGGCGGCCGGGCGAGGCGGTGCTGTGGGCGGACGTGTTCAGCGACCGGCGCGACGAACTGGCCGCCGCGTTGCACGCGGCCGGCATCGGCTTTCGGCGGTTCTATCTCCCGCTTCATCGCCAGCCGCCGTATGCTGCCGCCGACGTGGATTTTCCCAACGCGCTCGCCGCGTGGCGGCGCGGGCTGTGGCTGCCCTCGGCACTGTCGCTGACAGAGGCTCAGGCGCGGCGGGTGGCGGCGTGCCTACGGGCGGCACTCGATTCCGAGAGACGGGCGGAAAGCTGGGCCGGGGCGCGATGACGGCGAAACCCTACCTCGTCACCGGCGGAACCGGGTTCATCGGCGCGGCGGTTGTCAAGCGCCTGCTGCGCGAGGGCCGCGCAGTGCGCGTGCTCGACAACAACTCGCGCGGCGCGGCGCGGCGGCTGGGCGACGTCGCCGGCGCTTTCGAGATGATCGAGGCCGACATCCGAGATGCCCCCGCGGTGGCGCGCGCGGCGAAGGGCGTCGCCGGGGTCTACCATCTCGCCTACGTCAACGGCACCGAGTTCTTCTACTCCAAGCCCGATCTTGTCCTCGACGTCGCGGTCCGGGGCATGATCAACGTCCTCGACGCCTGCCGCGCCGCCGGGGTCGGCGAACTGATCCTCGCCTCCAGTTCCGAGGTCTACCAGACCCCGCCCCGTGTGCCGACCGACGAGACCGCGCCGCTCACGGTGCCCGATCCCCTGAATTCGCGCTATTCCTACGGCGGCGGCAAGATCATCTGCGAATTGTTGGCGATCAACCACGGCCGCAAGAATTTCGACCGGGTTCTGATCTTCCGGCCGCACAACGTCTACGGCCCCGACATGGGCTGGGAACACGTCCTGCCGCAGTTCGCGCTGCGGTTCGCCCGGCTCGCCGCCGAACAGCCCCGAGGCGCGATCCGCTTTCCGATCCAGGGAACCGGGGCCGAGACCCGCGCCTTCAACCACATCGACGATTTCGTCAACGGGCTGATGATTCTCGCCGCCAAGGGCGAGCACTTGGGCATCTACCACATCGGCACGATGGAGGAAGTCGCCATCGCCGATGTCGCGCGCCTGACGGCGCGGTGCTTCAAGCGCGACATCGAGATCGTTCCGGGCCAATTGCAAAAGGGCGGAACCCCGCGCCGCTGTCCCGACATCGCCAAGCTGGCCGCGCTCGGCTACCGGCCGCGCGTGATGCTGGCCGAAGGCTTACCCGGACTGGTCGACTGGTACCGCGCCAACGCTGGCCTCGCGCCGAAGGCGTGATTCGCGGCTACGGCTGCTTGCGGAAAAAAACGAAAGTCCTCGGGCATTGCGGCGCGGCGCGCCATTCGTAATGCGTCACCAGAATGCCGCCGTCCAGTTCGGTCGGCGGCTCCTGCTCGTCAGACTGATAGGCGACGGCGGCGAAGGCGCCGGCGTCGACCAGGCCGCCGATGCCGCCGTGCTCGAAAGGCCGGCGGGCGAGCGCGCGCTCTTCCTTGTAGGTATAGGACAGCACCCAGGGCGTGTTGCCGGGCGTCATCCACGGCAATCCCAGGTAGTTGTTGTTGACGTACAGCGGCCGGGGCAGGGAATCGGCGCAGCGCTTCATCTCCAGGTAGATGGGGTGCTGGCGGCGCACGTCGATGGTGCCGGCCGCGCCCGCCAGCACCGCGCCGACGGCGGCATAGAGGGAAAGCCAGCCGGCGATTCCCGCGACCAGGGGCGAGCGCAGGCTCGCCGCGCCGCCGGCGGCCAGGACCGGCAGGCTCGCCATGACCATCAGGCCCATGAAGAACGCAAGCATGAAGAAATAGTTCTCGCCGCCGCCGTGCTGCGCCGCCAGCGGCACCGACAACGCCAGCGCCGCGACCGAGGCCCCGGCGGCAAAAACGAAGGTGTCGCTTCGCCACAAGCCGCGCCGGCATGACATCGAACGGGCAGCCGCCCACGCCACCGCCGCCAGGAACAGCAGCAAGGGGCCGGTCTTGACCGCGACGTTACCGAGGTTGCGCAGCAGCCGCGCGGCCTGGAAGAACAGTGGAAAGTCGGCGAACAATATGCTGTTGATCCAGCCCGGCTCGCCCAGCGCGAAGGTCGCGGCCCAGGCGGCGGGCAGGACCAGGCACAACAGCGCGAGCGGCTTCCAGTCGCGCCGCGCCAGCAGCAAGAATCCAGCGCCGGCGGCGGCGAAGACGTTGGCTTGCTTGAACGACCAGGCGGCGTAGACTGCGGCGGCGAGGACGAGGACGGCGGCGAAACGCCGGCGCGGATAAAGCGCCAAGAACGCCGCCGCGCCGGCCATCTCCAGGGTCATGGCCCACAAGTCGGCCCGCACCGTCAGCGACCAGAAACCGAGCAGCGGCCCGATCATCAAGAACACGGCGAACGCGGCGGCGATGGCCTTGGTCGTCGCGTCGCGGGCTTGGGCTGCGCGGGCGAAGGTGGCGTAGGCGACTACGGTTCCGGCGGCGATCGCCGCCAGGGTGAAGAAGCGGGTGACGGTGGGCAGCCAAGCATCCGACAAATCGAGCGCGGTGAGGACGACGGCCGCAACAGCAGCATAGGCATAATAGAACAACCAGTTGTAGACAGCGACCGAATAGGGGACCTGGAAGCGATCATTGTAGATTACCTCGCCGCTCAACGCCTTCCAGATGTTGAAGTAGTTGGTGAACTCATCGCCAGTAGTATGGAGCTGTAAGGGTTCGGTAAACGAAATAGAGGAAGCAGCGCGCAGGCCAAACAAAACCAGACATAGAACCGCGCCAAGCAGGGCCGAGGCGGCGTACAAGTACCGCAACCGGTCGGCGAGAAACGCCACCATCAATTTAGGCCGAACATCGCCCGGGCAAAACTTACACCCTTGTCGAACAGGTCTTTGCGATCCTCGGTAATGTATTCCAATTGCCGCATGCAGATGCAGCCGTCGCAAGTTGTCCGAAACTTGTTGAAAATGGCTTCGCGGTTCGGATCGGCGTACAGTTCCGGCAGATTCTTATAGGTATATCCGGGAATGGGCGGGGTGCCGTTGCAGACACAAATAGTGCCTTCGGGCAAGACCGCCATGTACATGCGCCCGGCGCGGCAGTTCCAATGCATATCTCCATTGGGGTCGTTGTAGTACTTGACGAAGTCGCCCAAGAGCCTCTCCGACACCGAAAGCACGTTGCCCTTGGCGCGCTTGAGGTCGATCAGAGACTTGAATGCGTTTTCCAGGACGCGCCGGTCCTCACCCTTCTCGCGCAGCGCCGGGTCGTTGGCGCGGATATTCATGGGATCGCCCTCGTTGGCGACCTCCAGCGCAAAAAATCCGATCAGCGCGCCGATGTCCTTGGCAAATTCGTGCAGCGGCACGATTTCGCGCACGTTGTCTTTGCGCAGCACCGCGGTCAGGAAGACTCCCGCGCCGAAGCGAGGCGCCATGGTGGCCGCGATGCGGACGGCGTTCGACACGCGTTCGTAGGATACCGTGCCCTTGACGCCGTTGATCTTGTTGAACGCCTCCAATTCGGCACTGTCGTAGGAAATGAATACGTCGGCGACACCGGCGCGGAACAGGCGCTCCATCAACCCTTCGGTCAACAGGAAACCGTTGGTTTGCAGGCGGACCAGCAAGCCCTGGTCGCGGAAGGCCTTGACCACCTGGACAACGTCCTTGCGCAGGGTCGCTTCGCCGCCGGTCAGCGCGACGCACTTGACGCCGACCCGGCGCATGTTTCGGGCCATCTCCTTGATTTCGTCGAGCGTGAGGCCCTTCGAATAGGATTCATCCTGCCAGGTGCGGCAGGACGGACAGCGAAAATTGCAGCGGCGTGTGATCTGGTAATGAACGTAATAGGGTCTATCGATGTTGGCGCCCTTGATCATCACGTAAAGAAAGAAGCGAGCCTTCAAGAACACATTGACAAACTTGACCCACAGATCGGAAAGCTGCGGGCCGGTCGCGGGGTCGTCGCCCTTTTTTCGCGCAGGCGTTTGATCGGCGGAGGCGACGTTACCGTTGGCCTCGGCTGGAGGTGGTTCGTGAACGGTGATGCCGCCGGTTGCCTGAAATGCCTGGAGCATGGACGGTGTGGGCTCTTGGCAGTTGAATTTTCCAGCGTCCGCCGCCCGAAATTCGGGGGTGCACGGGCCTTGCCGATGACCCTTTGTTAATCCACATCCTCACCAACGTCAACCTGAGCAGCCTTAACCATCGCCGCCGGCCTTACACGATTTGGGGGTATGTGACGGTGTCCGCGTTCGGCGGTCGGCGAAAGAATAATCGGCGGGTCTCTGCGGTGCCGGTCAACCGTGCGGGTTGCGCGCGATCACCATGCGCATGCCGCCGAACGGATAGCGCAGGCCCATCCGGACCGTCGCGAGTTCGGCCATAAGGATGGCCTTAAGAGCACTGTTGACGAAGGCGGGCAAGCGATATTCCGCCTCCAGCTCGGTCCCGGCGTTCTGCGATAGAAAGCGGCGCGAGACGTATTGCGGCAAGAACAATGACGCCATAAACGACGTGTCCAGCAAAACTTCGAATCCGGCGTCGCGCACGACACGCGCCAATCCATTCCCGACGTATCGGCGCTTATGACCCCGCATGTCGTCGAGCCGCGACCACAGGATCATATGTTGGGGGACGGTGACGGCCACCCCCCCCCCGGTCTTGAGCGCCCGGCGCAGCGCGGTCAACGCGGCAACGTCGTCGTCGAGATGTTCGATGACGTCGAACGCCCCAATGACGTCGAAACTACTAACAAAAGGAATCCGATCCACGTTAGTGCGGAATAGAAACGCATCGGGAACGCGTTTTGCGACGATCGCGAGCGAATCGCTAGACAGGTCGCTACCGAATAGTTTAACGGACGGCCATCGATCGCGTACGCGGCTCAGCATCGAGCCCGTGCCGACGCCGAAATCGTAGAAGCTTTCGAATCCGGGAAAGAATTTTTCCAACGCCCAGGCAATCAACGATTGTCGAGCCCGGTAATAAAAATTAGGTAATTAGGGCGAAACGTAACCAAAAAAGGCCTTCAGGAAGAGCCTGAAGGTGTTGTCGCCCCGGTGGTTGAAACGGAACTCGATTTCCTTGAGGTACATGGGGAAGTGGTACCTGGAGACGCCGC
>VGZQ01000081.1 GCA_016872535.1 Rhodospirillales bacterium
AGATGGCGTGGTAGGCGTCGTAGAGCGAAGGCCGGATCAGGTCGTTCATGCCTGCGTCGACGACGACGAAGGTGCGCGTCGCGCCCTCCTTGACGTAAAGGACGCGCGATACCAGCACGCCCGCGTTGCCGACCAGAAGCCGGCCCGGCTCGAACACCAGCCGGCAGCCGAGATCGCCGAAGATCTCCTTCACCAGCCGGCCGTAGTCGGCCGGCGTGGGCGCCGGCGTCGCCGCGCCGTCGTAAGGGATGCCGAGGCCGCCGCCGAGGTCGAGCCGGTCGATGGCGTGGCCGTCGGCGCGCAGCATGACGATCAGGTCGCGGACCCGGACGAAGGCGTCGCGAAAGGGCGCGAGGTCGAGGATCTGCGAGCCGATGTGGACCGCGATCCCCGCCAGCCGCACGCCGGAGAGCGACTTGGCGCGCTGGTAGAGGCGGCGCGCGCCGGTCCATTCGACGCCGAACTTGTTCTCGCTCTTGCCGGTGGTGATCTTCGCGTGCGTGCCCGCGTCCACGTCCGGATTGACGCGGAGCGCGACGACCGCGACGCGCCCCAGCGCGCGCGCCTCGCGCTCGAGCGCCATCAGTTCGGGTTCCGATTCGACGTTGATCTGCATCACGCCCGCGCGCAGCGCCTGGCGCAACTCCGCGCGGCTCTTGCCGACGCCGGAAAAGACGATGCGCGAAGCCGGCACCCCGGCGGCGCGGGCGAGCATCAGCTCGCCGCCCGAAACCACGTCGGCGCCGGCGCCGAGCCGCGCCAATGTCGCGACCACGGCGCGGTTCGCGTTCGCCTTGAGCGCGTAGCAGACGGTGGCGTCGAGGCCGGCGAGCGCCTCGGTGAACACGCGGTAGTGCCGCGCCAGCGTCGCGCTCGAATAGCAATAAAATGGCGTGCCGACCCGGGCGGCCAAGCGCGCAAGCGGTACGTCCTCGGCCCACAATTCGCCGGCGCGGTAGTGGAAATGATCCATGATTTTCTAATACCGAAGGGCAGGCGGCCGGAGCGGATCGACGGCGGGCGGAGTTTCGTCCTCGTCTTCCTTCGACGCGTCCGGGGGACGGTCCTCGGGCGGCAGGCCCATGGAACGCCGGGTCGGGTAAGGCTGATTATAGGTCGAGCCCTCGGGCGCCTTGGGCAGGGATCTCCGCCCGCAGCCCGCGAGCGCGAACGGAACCAGCCCCGCGAAAATAGCCAGCGCCGCGCGGCGAGTCGTTCGTCCGGTCTCGTCGTCCATCGCCGTCATCCCTTCGCCGTCATTTCATCCGCTGGCCGAGGTAGCGCCGCCGCGCCGCGGCCACGGCGCGCGCGACGTTGGCGGGCGCGGTGCCGCCGAAGCTCGTGCGCGAGCGCACCGAGTTGGCGGGGCCAAGCACGCGGTAGACGTCTTGGGTGATCCCCGGCTCGATCGCGCGCATGTCAGCCAAACTCAAGTCCTCGAGCCCGCGCCCGCCCGCCTCGGCCAGTTTCACCAGCCGCCCGACCACATGATGCGCCTTCCTGAACGGCAAGCGCAAGACGCGCACCAGCCAGTCGGCGAGGTCGGTCGCGGTGGCAAAGCCCTGGCCGGCGGCGGCCTTCATCCGCGCGGCGTCGAAGCGCGCCTCGGCGATCATCGCGGTCATGGCGGCGAGGCTGAGTTCCAGGGTTTCGGCGGCGTCGAATACCGGTTCCTTGTCTTCCTGCATGTCCTTGGCGTAGGCGAGCGGCAGACCCTTCATCACCGCGAGCAGGGTTTGCAGCGCGCCGAACACGCGCCCGGCCTTGGCGCGCACCAGTTCGGCCGCGTCCGGGTTGCGCTTCTGCGGCATGATCGAACTGCCGGTGGTGAGCGAGTCGGGCAGCCGGACGAAACCGAACGGCGCGCTCGACCACAGCACGATCTCCTCGGTGAGCCGGGAGAGATGCACGGCGACGAGCGCCGCGACCGCCAGGTATTCGATCGCGAAGTCGCGGTCCGAAACCGCGTCCAGCGAATTGGCCGCCGGACGGTCGAAGCCGAGCGCGCGCGCGGTGGCGGCGCGGTCGATCGGGAACGACGTGCCGGCCAGCGCCGCCGCGCCGAGCGGGCATTCGTTGAGGCGGCGGCGGCAATCGGCGGCGCGCGAGCGGTCGCGCCCGAGCATCTCGACGTAGGCGAGCAGATGGTGGCCGAGCGTCACCGGCTGCGCCGCCTGCAGATGGGTGTAGCCGGGCATCAGATCGGCGGCGTGGCGCCCGGCCTGCCCGATCAGGGCCGCCTGCAACGCGCGCAACTGTCCGTCGAGGGCGTCGAGCGAGTCGCGCACCCACAGGCGGAAGTCGGTCGCCACCTGGTCGTTGCGCGAGCGCGCGGTGTGCAGCCGACCGGCCGCCGCGCCGACGATTTCGGCGAGCCGGGCCTCGACGTTCATATGAATGTCCTCGAATTCGCGGCGGAAAGGGAAGCGTCCGCCGGCGATTTCGGCTTCGATCCGTTGGAGGCCCCGGTCGATGGCGCGGGCGTCGGCCCGCGCGATGATGCCGGCGTCCGCCAGCATGCGGGCGTGCGCGCGCGAGGCGGCGATGTCCTGCCGGTAAAGCTTCCGGTCGACGTCGATGGAGGCGTTGATCCGCTCCATGATCGCCGCCGGCCCTTGCGCGAACCGGCCGCCCCAAATCGCGCTTGCGTCCGCGCCGGTCTTGCGGCTTTTCTTGCCGGACGGCTTTCGCGTTTTTTTCGTCGTCATCCCAAGCCTCCGGCTCGGCCGAAGTGGTATAATAATCCCATGAACATCCGGAACGGAATCGTCGCGGCCGGCGCGGTCGCCGTCGCGGTGCTGGCGGCGGGAACGATTGTCGCCATCGGCCGCCCGGTTGCAAGTCCGCAACCTGTGGCGCAAGGCGGAACTTGCGCGCCGCCCGCCGGCGAATTCGTTAATTTCGCCACCGTCCGGCCGCCCAAACCGCTGGTCGAAACGCCGTTCTTCGACCAGGACGGCCGCGAGCGCCGCTTCGCCGATTGGCGGGGCCGCGGCCTGGTGGTGAACTTCTGGGCCACCTGGTGCGTGCCCTGCGTCAAGGAGATGCCCGATCTCGACCGGCTCAACGCCCGGCTCAAGGGCGAAGGCATCGAGGTCTTGGCGCTTTCCTCCGACCGCGAGGGTGCGCCGGTCGTGGAATCCTTTTACCGCAAGCACGGTCTCAAGACCCTGCCGATCCTGATCGACAAGGGCGGCGCGGTCGGCCGCGCGCTCAAGATCGCCGGGCTGCCCACCACCTTGATCGTCGATCGCGAAGGCCGCGAGGTGGCCCGCGTCGTCGGCCTCGCCGCCTGGGATTCGGGCCCGGTGATCGAGACGGTGCGCCGCTGCGTCGGCGTCGCCGCGAAAACATGAACACCCGGCGGTCATTTCCGGTTTTTATCGCCGCGCTCGCCCTCGCCGCGTGCGCGGCGAAGGACGCGACGCCGACCCGCTGGCAGCAACCGAGCACGGACGAGGCCCGCGCGCTCGCCGACGAGCGCGACTGCCGCCGCCTCGCCCATGCCGAGGTCGAGCGCGGCAGCCGGCGCGAACGGATTTTCGGCGACGATGGCCTGGTTCGACCCGATTCCTATGATGCCATGATGGCCCGTCACGACGCCCGCGTGCGGATCGACAAACTGGTCGTCGAGTGCATGCGCCGCCGGGGTTACGCCCCGGCGACGAAGTAGCAAAAAACGAAACGGCCGGCCCTCCGGGGCCGGCCGCTCGCATCGAAAGCCGAAGCGTCGGGATCAGGCGACGCGCTTTTCCTCGACGCCGGCGGGAGCGCGAACCGTCGCCACCGCCTTTACCGAAACTACCCGCTTGGCGTCGGCGCGCGGGGCGATCGAACGCGCGACGATGCCGGAAATCTCGCTCCGCGAAATACCGATGTCGGCGAGGGTGCGGTCGTCGAGGGCCATCAGTTCGCGATAGGCCCGTTCGGCGCGAATCGCGCTGGCGATGGGTTCGACAAGATAGGTCTTGACCCAGTTCCAGCCCGCGCGGACGACACGGGCGAATTCGCGGGCGCGAATTTCGCGCGCCTTATGCTCGAACCGCCAGACGTCTTCGGGCTTGTAGACCAGCTGGTCGGCATACTGCTCGATCCGGCGGTCGACGAGGGGATTGGTGGACATGGTCGTATCCTTGTTCTCGGGTATTTCGCGGGAGAAGCGCGCTTCATGCCGCTTCGGCGTTCCCGCCTTTCCTGAACTAAAGATAGTCATGGTCGGTGCAGGGATAAGCATAATTATTGCACCGCAGCAATGCACAAAACGCATGAAATAAATTTCAATGATAATTTTATTACGTAAATGCGTTTTCGTATAAGTTATTTAATTATTTGTTTTTATTATATTTTTTATACACGGTATACATCTTTAAATATCAGTTATGCGTTCCATATATGACCATTGTATGGTCGGAGGTATCCCTCTCGCCCTTATTGTTGGCCATAGGAACGGATGAGCGAAACCCGGCCGGTGCGAAGGTTTACGCCGTTTGCTAGGACTTCCGCCATGCGCCGCCCTCGCCGATCAGCCGAATCCCCCTCCGCGCCCGACGCGAAAGAACGCCTCGACCGTTTCAGGCGCGAACTGAAGCGCCGGAAACTGGATGGCTTCGTCGTTCCGCGCGCCGACGAGCACCAGAACGAATACGTGCCCCCCTCGGCCGAGCGCCTCGCCTGGCTCACCGGATTCACCGGTTCGGCCGGCACCGCGGTGGTGCTGCCGACCAAGGCGGCGCTGTTGACCGACGGGCGCTACACGCTGCAGGCGCGCGACCAGGTCGATTCCCGCCTGTGGCGCGTGCGGTCGTCCGCCGACGTCACGCCCGGCGGCTGGTTCGCGGCCGAGGCCGGGCGCAAGGTGCGCGTCGGCTACGATCCCTGGCTGATGACCCAAGCGCAGGTGCGAAACTTGCGCGCCGCGCTCGCGCCGATCGCGGGCGAAGCGGTCGCCTGCGCGGAGAATCCGATCGACGTTCTCTGGCGCGACCGGCCGCCCGCGCCGAGCGCACCCGCGCGGGTCCATCCGCTCCGGTTCGCCGGAACGCCGCACGCCGCCAAGCGCGCGCGCATCGCCGAGGCGTTGCGCCGGGCCGGCGCCGACGCGCTGGTTCTGACGCTCCCCGATTCGATCGCCTGGCTTCTCAACGTGCGCGGCGGCGACGTGCCGCACACGCCCCTGATGCTCGCCTTCGGCCTACTGCACGCCGACCGGAAAATCGACCTGTTCGTGGACGCGCGCAAATTGACGCCCGAGGTGCGCCGTCACCTCGGACGGGGTACCCGTGTGCGCGCGCCCGCCGAATTCGGTCCGGCGCTCGACGCGCTCGCGCGCGCCGGGCGACGGATTCACGTCTGCCCTGAGACCGCGGCCGCCTGGATTTTCGAGCGACTCGCCGCCGCCAAGGGCCGCATCGTGCCCGGTTACGATCCCTGCCAGGACGCCAAGGCGCCGAAGACGCCGGCGGAACTCGCCGGCATCCGCCGGGCGCATCGGCGCGACGGCGCGGCGTTGACGCGTTTTCTCGCCTGGCTCGCGCGCACGGCGCCCAAAGGCGATGTCGACGAAATGCGCGCGGCCCGCATCCTCGATTCATTTCGCGCCGAGGTCGAGGATTTCCAAGGCCCGAGCTTTCCGACCATTTCCGGCGCGGGCGCGAACGGCGCCGTCGTCCATTATCGGGTGTCGGCGCGCACCAACCGGCGCCTGCGGGCAGGCGAGCTCTTTCTGGTCGATTCCGGCGGTCAATATCTCGACGGCACCACCGACGTGACCCGCACCGTCGCCGTCGGGCGGCCCAGCGCGGAGATGCGCGATCGCTTCACCCGCGTGCTCAAGGGCCACATTGCCGTCGCCACGCTGGTTTTTCCCGAGGGCACCGCCGGGCGCCAGATCGACGCCTTCGCCCGCCAAGCGCTGTGGCGCGCCGGACTCGATTACGAGCACGGCACCGGTCACGGCGTCGGCCACTTCCTCGGCGTGCACGAAGGCCCCCAGCGCATCGCCAAGGGCGGCAGCGCGGCCGCGCTTCGGCCCGGCATGGTGGTGTCCAACGAACCCGGTTATTACAAGACCGGCGCCTACGGCATCCGGATCGAGAACCTGGTGGCGGTGCGGCGGATCAGGGCGCCGCGCGGCGCCGAAGTGCCGCTGCTCGGATTCGAAACCCTGACGCTGGCCCCGATCGATCGCGCGCTTATTGATTCCCGGCTGTTGGCCCCCGACGGGATCGCTTGGCTCGACGCCTACCACGCCCGGGTGCGCCGCGCGCTCGCGCCTTTGCTCGACCGCCGGACCCGGACCTGGCTGACCCGGGCCACCCGCCCGTTGCGCGGCGGTTAACGGTTTTCTAACCAGTCTCTGGTCGAATGGCCTGTCGAAAATAATCGAAAACCCCTCGAAAAAGACGCCGCGATGGCCCCCATCTTCGGAAGCAAGGACGAAAAACCGCCGCCGCTGTCGGGGCCGGTCCCGCTCAATTGGGTCCGCAACAAGAACGGCAACTTCTTCAAGTTCGCAACCTTCAACGTCCAGCGCGCCGGGCTCGCGGGCGGCGGCGTCTTCGTGATCTGGCATTCGGGCGCCAAGCCGGGCTGGGTCATGGTCGGCGCCAGCGGCGATCTCGCCAAGTCGATCGGTGCGCTGCTCAACGATCCGGAGGTTCTGCAATACGACGCGCGCGGCGGGTTGTTCCTGACCTGGACCCTGATCCGGCCCGAATATCACGCGGGTGTGATCAAATTCTTGCGCGAATCCATGAAGCCGCTGATCGACCGCGACCCACCCTCGCCCAAGGACGTGGAGGCGATTCCGGTGATGGCGCCCGGCGGCGAAAGCCGCCCGACCGAATAACCGAACGCAAGCAGCGGCGCCGGGGCTTGGCGTTTTGACGCCTTCGCGCCCGACGGCAAGCACCTCGCCGTCGCGCTGCAGGACGGCAGCAACAAGGCGAAGGAATCGCCGCACTTCAATCCGGGCGGGCGGCTTCTCATGTTCAAGGTCGAGAAGACCCAACTAACCAAGGTCGCGGAAGCCAAGCTCGGCCATTGGACGCAGGGCATCGCCTTCAGCGCCGACGGACGCACCGTCGCCACCCAGAACATGGTCGAGAAGGACCTGATGGTGTTCCGCTTCGAGGACGGCAAGCTGACCGACACCGGCCAGCGCATCGCCCTCAAGGGCGGCCCGGCGAGCATCCGCACGGCGAAATAGCTTACGCCGTGCGAGCGGACGCGCCCGCCGATCAACGCCGCGATTGTGTCGACTATGGCGCTCGCTTCGGCTCCGCCGCCGCCTCGGCGAGCAGCCAGGCGCGAAAGGTCGTGATCTTCGGCAGGTCGGCGCGCGCCTGCGGGCAGACGATCCAATAGCCGAAATCGGCGTGAAGCGTAGGCGCGAACGGCCTGACCAGCCGGCCGGCGGCCAAGTCCCAGGCCGCGAGCGCCGTGCGCGCCATGGCGATGCCTTGGCCGTCGGCGGCGGCATCGAGGGCGAGGCTCATGTGATTGAGAATCGGGCCCTCGGGCACGGCATCGGCCACGCCGGCGTGTGCCAGCCAACGGGTCCAGAGCCGGCGGTCGTTGACGTGCAGAAGAGTGTGCCGACGAAGATCGGCGGGCGTGCGTAAGCCACCGCGCCCGCGCATCAGCTTGGGACTGCAAACCGGGAACAACCATTCTTCGGGGAAGAGACGGGTCACGTGCAGACCCGGCCAGTGGCCGTCGCCGTGGCGGACGGCCATGTCGATGTCTTCCTGCGCGAAGTCGACGTGATGCATGGAGGCGCTGACGCGAAGCTCGATGTTCGGGTGGGCCTCGGCGAAACGCCCGAGACGATGGACCAGCCACTTGGCGGCGAAGTCGGGCGAGGTGGTCACGGTCAACGTCCCGGCGTTCTGCCGTCGTTGCAACCGTTCGGTGCCCAATGCGAGACGGTCGAAGGCGTCGCGCACCACCTCGAGATAGGTGCGTCCGGCGTCGGTGATGACGAGGCGCTGGCGCAGGCGCTGGAATAGCCGCACGCGCAGCGTGTCTTCCAGCGCCTTCACCTGATGGCTGACGGCGCCCTGAGTCACGCACAGCTCGGCCGCCGCCTTGGTGAAACTTCCATGACGGGCGGCGGCCTCGAAGGCCTTCAGCGCATTGAGCGGCGGCAGACGACGCGGCATGGCGGGGAGCGCCTCACTGAATGAGAAAAACTAATGATATCCCAAAAAACGATGCTTTGCGCCCGTGCCATAATTTACCCCTAATGGCCTGGAAATACACGGGCGAGATAGCCCGAACCGTTCCTATAAGGTGGAGAAATTCTAATGAATCAAGAAATCCGCGCATGGCCCGCCGTGACAGTGTGGCTCAACCGCCGACGATTAAGGCACGCCCGGCACCGCTTGGCGTTGATTGGCGCCAGCCCGAGCGATCTCAGCGAAATCGGCAATCGGGAGCGCACGGAAGTTTTGCGCGATGCCCGCACCCGCGCCCTGTTGCTGGCGCTCGACGATCGCACGCTCAAGGATATCGGCTTGACGCGGACCGACCTACTGATCCGACCGAATCGCCGATGAGGCCGGCAATGGCGGCGACGATGGCGCTCAGGTCGTAGTCCTTGGGCGTGAAGACGCGCGCGATGCCTTGCCGCTTGAGGATCTCGGCGTCGGCGGGGGGAATGATGCCCCCCGCCACCACCGGGACGTCGGCGGCGCCCTCGGCGCGCAAGCCTTCGAGCACCGCCGCGACCAGGGCCAGGTGCGAGCCCGACAGCACCGAGACGCCGACCGCGTCGGCGCCTTCCTGAAGCGCCGCGCGCACGATCCGTTCCGGCGTCGCGCGGATACCTTCGTAGATCACCTCGAAACCGGCGTCGCGGGCCCGCAACGCCACCTGTTCGGCGCCGTTGGAATGGCCGTCGAGGCCGGGCTTGGCGACCAGCAGCCGGGGCGGTCGGCCGAGACGGGCGCCGAGCGCCAGCACCTTGGCGCGCGCGGATTCCAAACCTTCGCCGTCGCCCACCCGCGCGCCAGCGATGCCGGTCGGCGCGCGGTATTCGCCGAAGGCGCGCCGGAGCGTATCGGCCCATTCGCCGGTGGTGACGCCCGCCCTGGCGCAGGCGATCGAGGATTCCATCACGTTCCGGCCTTCGCGCGCGGCCGCCTCGAGCGCCGCCAGCGCGGACGCGACCGTGGCGCCATCGCGGGCTTTCCGCCAGGCGGCGATCCTTTCGATCTGCTCCGCCTCAGCCGCCGGATCGGGCTTGAGAAAACCCTCGCCGCCCGCGCCGAGGGGCGACGGATCGGCCTCGGTGAAACAATTGACGCCGACCACCTTGCGCGCGCCGGCCTCGATCTCGGCGAGCCGCCTGGCGTTCGATTCGACCAAGCGGCGCTTCATGTAGCCGCTTTCGATGCCGGCAACCGCACCGCCCATCTCCGCAATCGCCGCCAGTTCAGCGCGCGCGGCGGCCTCGATCTCGGCGGTCTTCGCCTCGATGACGGCCGAGCCGTTCAGGATGTCGGGAAATTCGAGCAGATCGGTTTCAAAAGCAACGATCTGCTGCATGCGGATCGACCACTGCTGGTCCCACGGGCGCGGCAGGCCGAGCGCTTCGTTCCACGCCGGCAGTTGCACCGCGCGCGCGCGCGCGTCCTTGGACAGCACCACGCCGAGCATCGACAGCAAAATCCGATAGACGTTGTTTTCCGGCTGCTGTTCGGTGAGGCCGAGCGAGTTGACCTGCACCCCATAACGGAAACGGCGCAGCTTGGCGTCCGCGATTCCGTAGCGTTCGCGCGCGAGTTCGTCCCAAAGCCTTGCGAAGGCGCGCATCTTGCACACTTCCGTGACGAAGCGGGTCCCGGCGTTGACGAAAAAGCTGATGCGGCCGAACAGCGCCGGAAATTCGACCGCCGCGACCTGGCCCGATTCCTTGACCGCGTCGAGGACCGCGACGGCGTTGGCGAGCGCGAAAGCGATTTCCTCGGCCGGCGTCGCGCCGGCTTCCTGCAGATGGTAGGAGCAGATGTTGACCGGATTCCATTTCGGCATCTCGCGGGCACAAAAGGCAATCGTGTCGGCGGTCAATTTGAGGCTCGGCTTGGGCGGGAAGATGTAGGTCCCGCGCGCGAGGTATTCCTTGAGGATGTCGTTCTGGGTGGTGCCGGCGAGCTGGGCGCGCGAGGCACCCCGCTTTTCGGCGAGCGCGACGTAGAGCGCGAGCAGCCACGCGGCGGGGGCGTTGATGGTCATCGAGGTGTTCATGCGCGCGAGCGGAATGCCGTCGAGCAGCGCCTCCAGATCGCCCAAGTGCGCGACCGGAACGCCGACCTTGCCGACCTCGCCGCGACTTAATGGATGATCGGGGTCGAGTCCGGTTTGGGTCGGCAGGTCGAAGGCGATCGAAAGCCCGGTCTGGCCGCGCGCGAGATTGGCGCGGAACAATTCGTTCGAGCGCTTAGCCGAGCTGTGGCCGGAATAGGTGCGGATCACCCACGGCGCGTCGGCCTTCGGATCGGCCCGGGGATTCGGCGCCGAAGGACTGGCGGCGTTTTTCGGGGGTTCGCTCATGACACGATTTGCATTCGGGAATGCTCGGGATTCGCCCGCAATTCCATCGCCTTGGCCGCCCGTCGCCGGACACCGGGACACGCTAGCAAATTGTGCATTGCAATAAAACAGAAAACCTCCTAACTCTTTCAAGGGATGGGATTAAGGCCGCCCGGACGGCGGAGCGTTCGTACTTTTTCGCAGGCGCGAACCGACGAGGAGTTGCCATGAGCCAGTCCACCCTTTCCGCACCCGCCCAGCAAACCGTCGTTCCCCTCAATCCCGATCGCGCGATCAAGGATCTCTACGAGGTCGGCGAAATTCCGCCCTTGGGCCACGTGCCGAAGCGCATGTACGCCTGGTGCATCCGGCGCGAGCGCCACGGCGCGCCCGACACGGCGATGAAGATCGAGGTGGTCGACACGCCCCAACTCGACAGCCACGACGTGCTGGTGATGGTGATGGCGGCGGGCGTCAACTACAACGGCATCTGGGCCGCGCTCGGCAAGCCGGTGACGCCCTTCGACATCCACAAGGCGCCCTATCACGTCGCCGGATCGGATGCCGCCGGCATCGTCTGGGCGGTCGGCTCCAAGGTCCGGCGCTGGAAGGTCGGCGACGAAGTGGTGGTGCATTGCAATCAGGACGACGGCGACGACGAGGAGTGCAACGGCGGCGATCCCATGTTCTCGCCATCGCAGCGGATCTGGGGCTACGAAACGCCGGACGGATCGTTCGCCCAGTTCTGCCGCGTCCAGGACCGCCAGTTGATGCGCCGGCCGATGCATCTCACCTGGGAGGAAAGCGGCTGCTACACGCTGACGCTGGCGACCGCCTACCGCATGCTGTTCGGGCATCATCCGCACATCCTGCGTCCCGGCCACAACGTGCTGGTGTGGGGCGCGGCCGGCGGTTTGGGCTCGATGGCGGTGCAGATCATCGCCGCCGCCGGCGGCAACGCCATCGGCGTCATTTCCGACGACGGCAAGCGCGATTTCGTGCTGCAGCTCGGCGCCAAGGGCGCCATCAACCGCAATCAGTTCAAGTGCTGGGGCCAATTGCCCGACGTCGATGACCCGGCGGCGTACGCCGAGTACATGAAGGAATGCCGCAAGTTCGGCAAGGCGATCTGGGACATCACCGGCAAGGGCAAGGACGTCGATTTCGTGTTCGAGCACCCGGGCGAGGCGACGTTCCCGGTCTCCTGCTTCGTGGTCAAGCGCGGCGGCATGGTCGTGTTCTGCGCCGGCACCACCGGCTACAACCTGACCTTCGACGCGCGCTTCGTGTGGATGCGCCAGAAGCGCGTGCAGGGCAGCCACTTCGCCAACCTGAAGCAGGCGAGCGAAGCCAACCAGATGGTGATCGCGCGCCAGATCGATCCGTGCATGTCGGAAGTGTTTTCGTGGGACGACATCCCGCTCGCGCACATGAAGATGATGCGCAACGAGCACAAGCCCGGCAACATGGCGGTGCTGGTGCAGGCGAAGCATCCGGGCCGGCGCACCCTCGAGGACTGCCTCGAAGGCTGAGATGGATCGGGGGGGCGCGCCCAAGGATCTGCTTGCGCTCGCCGCCGAGGCGCTTCGGGCGGCGAACGGATTGCTCGCCGCCGCCAAGACCGCGGTCGGCGCGCGGGTTGCCACCGACGGCAAGCTTGATTCCGCCAAGCTCGAAAAGGACCAGTTCGCCGCCCACGGGCTCGCCTGGTTCGCCACCTACGTCGCGGCGCTCGAACAAATGCTCGCCTGGGCGCGGCGGCTGGACGACACCAAGCAATTCGGCGAACTGGAACGCCTGATCCTCGCCGCGGCGTTCGGCGAATACCTGGCGCAGATGCACGGCGGCATCGCCCTTTCCCAGGGCGAAACCGTCCGGCCGCAGGACTTGGGGCTGGGCGAGAGCGACGCGCGCGCCTTCGCCGCGCCCGCGGTCGAAACCCTGATCCGCGCCGGCAACACCGCCGAGACGCGCGGGCGCATCGCCGAGCTGATCGCCGACGGCCATCACTTCGGCGCGCTCGCGCTCGGCGACGAAACCCTGGAACTGACGCGCGAACAGTTTCGCCGTTTCGTCGCCGACCGGGTGCAGCCGCACGCCCACGGCTGGCACCTCGCCGACCAATTGATCCCCGACGATCTGATCGCCGAGATGGCCGACCTCGGCGTGTTCGGCCTGACGGTGCCGGAAGAATGGGGCGGGCTCGGCCTCGGCAAGACCGCCATGTGCGTGGTGACCGAAGAACTCGCGCGCGGCTACATCGGCGTCGGCTCGCTCGGCACCCGTTCCGAGATCGCGGCCGAGCTAATCCGGCTTGGCGGCACGCCCGAGCAGAAGCAGAAATACCTGCCGCGCATCGCGTCCGGCGAAATCCTGCCGACCGCCGTCTTCACAGAACCCAACACCGGCTCCGACCTCGCCAGTTTGCGCACCCGCGCCGCGCGCGACGGCGACGGCTGGCGCGTAACCGGGGCCAAGACCTGGATCACCCACGCCGCGCGCTCGGACCTGATGACGCTGCTGGTCCGCACCAACCCGGAGGATCCCGGCTATGGCGGGCTCTCCATGTTCCTCGCCGAAAAGCTGCGCGGCACCGACGACAATCCCTTTCCCGCCGAAGGCATGAAGGGCGGCGAGATTCCCGTCCTCGGCTATCGCGGCATGAAGGAATACGAGATCGGTTTCGACGGGTTTTATGTCGCGGGCGAGGCACTCCTCGGCGGCGTCGAGGGCCAGGGCTTCAAGCAGTTGATGGCGACGTTCGAATCGGCGCGCATCCAGACCGCCGCGCGCGCGGTCGGGGTCGCCCAGAACGCGCTCGAACTCGGCCTCGCCTACGCCCACGAGCGCAAGCAGTTCGGGAAGAGCATAGCCGCGTTCCCGCGCGTTTCCGGCAAGCTCGCGTGGATGGCGGTGGAAACCATGATCGCGCGCCAGTTGACCTGGTTTGCCGCGCGCGAAAAGGACCAGGACCGCCGCTGCGACATCGAGGCGGGGATGGCGAAGCTGCTCGCCGCCCGCGTCGCCTGGGCGAACGCCGACAACGCGCTTCAGATCCACGGCGGCAACGGCTACGCGCTCGAATACCCGATCAGCCGGGTGCTGTGCGACGCGCGCATCCTCAATATTTTCGAGGGCGCGGCCGAGATTCAGGCCCACGTGGTCGCGCGCGGACTGCTGGCGCGGCGGAACTGACGCTAGGAATGCAAGAATAGATGCTGCGGTACAAATTTATCAGAGAAAAAGTTCTGCGCTTTTAAACTAATGGAGCTGCTTCAACTCTACTTCAAGCCTGTCCAAATCGTCCTTCAATATCTGCCAAATAGAAGCCCATTCACGTGATACAGGCTCGCTTGGTTGATGACCTGAGCCCCGGAACTTCCTCCGGATTGAGGTAGAGTCCGTCTCCTTGGAGGGAGACGGACAATGAAGCGTTCGAGGTTCACGGAAGAGCAGATCATCGGCATCCTGCGCGAGCAGGAGGCTGG
>VGZQ01000082.1 GCA_016872535.1 Rhodospirillales bacterium
AGCGCCGTGTACCATTTCATCGCCGCTCACGCCTCTTCCAATTCGATCAAGGTACCGAGGAAATCCTTGGGATGCAGGAACAGCACCGGCTTGCCGTGCGCGCCGATCTTCGGCTCGCCGTCGCCGAGCACGCGGGCGCCCTGCGCTTTCAGCCGGTCGCGCGCGGCGCGGATGTCGGACACCTCGTAGCAGACGTGATGGATGCCTCCTCCCGCGTTCTTGGCGAGAAAGCCGGCGATGGGCGAATTGTCGCCGAGCGGATGGAGCAGTTCGATCTTGGTGTTGGGCAATTCGACGAAGACGACGGTGACGCCATGCGCGGGCTCGGGCACCGGGTCCGACACCTTGGCACCGAGCAGATCGCGATAAAGCCTCGCCGCCTGCGTCAGGTTGGGCACCGCGATCGCCACATGGTTGAGCTTTCCGATCACGATCCAATTCCTTCCTGGCGAATTCCTTTCCGCACCGTCAAACGCGCACCAGATGGATACTGGTGACGGGGCGCTTGTCGAAGCGGTCGCGGAACGCGCGCCGCACCGCGATCCGGAGTGCCTCCTTGAGCGCCGCGTCGTCGCCGCGCCGCGCGGCGGGCGTCGCGGCGACCACTTCCTCGACCGTCTCGCGCACAACACCAAGCGCGTCCTCGTCGCCCGCTTCCATCACGCCGAGGGTCGAAATCTGCACCTCGCCCTTGACCCGGCCGCGCGCGTCGAGAACCACGGTGACTACGGCCGACCCATTGTATATGGCGCGGTTGCGGTCGCGCACAAGCGCGCCGTCGAGCGGCACCAGCCGGTTGCCGTCGACCGCGAGCCGCCCGACCGGAACCCGGTCCACAACTTCCGCCCGGCCGGGCGCGAGGCGAATCACGCCGCCGTTTTCCGAAACCACCGCTTCCGGCACCTGGCAGTCGCGCGCCAGGTCGGCGTGTTCGAGCATATGGCGCAACTCGCCGTGCACCGGCACGGCGACGCGCGGCCGGACCAGCTGATACATGCGCGCGAGCTCGTCGCGGGCGGGATGGCCGGAAACATGGACATGATGATCGCGCCAGGTGACGATCTTGACCCCGAGCCGGACCAGGTCGTTCTGCAGCTTGGCGATCGCCGTTTCGTTGCCGGGAATGACGCGGGAGGAGAAAATGACCAAATCCCCCGCCCCAAGGGTCACGTTGGGATGATCGTCAGCGGCGATGCGGGCGAGCGCGGCGCGCGGCTCACCCTGACTTCCGGTGCAGATGATGACCGCGCGGTCCGGCGGCAGCCAGCCCGCCGCCTCCTCGTCGAGGAAAGCGCGCGTGGCAGCGAGATAACCGTTTTCGCGCGCCGCCGCGTCGATCCTTCTCAGCGAGCGTCCGGCGATGACCACGTCGCGCCCGCACACGGCGGCCGCGCGGGCAATGGTTTCAAGGCGCGCGACGTTGGTCGCGAAACAAGCGACCGCAACCCGCGCCTTGGCTTCACGAATTAGGTCGGTCAGGGTCGATTCCAGTTCGGCCTCGGAGCCGGACACACCGGGCGTGAACACATTGGTGGAATCGCAGACGATGGCGAGCACGCCTTCGTCGCCGAGGCGCCGCAGCGCCGCTTCGTCGGATAACGGGCCGACCACCGGCTCGGGGTCGAATTTCCAGTCGCCGGTGTGGACCACGGTGCCGTGCGGCGTGCGGATGGCGAGCGCGTTTGGCTCCGGGATCGAGTGGGTGACGGTGACCAATTCGACGTCGAACGGCCCGATGCGGATCCGTCCGCCGAGCGGCACGACGGTGATCGGCACTTTTCCGTCCATGCCCGCCTCGCGCAGCTTGCGGGAGAGAATCGAAACCGCGAACGGGGTCGCGTAGACCGGGCAACGGAGGCGGTCCCATAAATAGGGCACCGCGCCGAGGTGGTCTTCGTGCGCGTGGGTCAGCACCAGCCCGAGCAAACGGCTGCGCCGTTCGGCGATGAACGCCGGGTCGGGCATGATGACGTCGACACCGGGCACGCGGCCGTCGCCGAAGGTGACGCCCAAATCGACCATCAGCCACTGATGGCCGTCGGGCGCCGGGCCATAGCCGTAGAGATTGAGGTTCATGCCGATTTCGCCCGCCCCGCCGAGCGCGACGAAGACCAACTCGGATTTTGAGCGTGACGGGGCTGGGGAACGGCTCATTCGCCGGTCTTGGCGCCGGTCTTGGGGTTGCGCGGGGCGTTGCGCCGATAAATGGCGTAAAGGCCGCGCAGCGTCAGATCGAGGTCGGCGCGCTTGATGCATGGAACCGCGTCGCTAAACAAAGGTGCGAGGCCGCCGGTCGCGATCACCTCCATCTCGGCGCCGTACTCCTTGCGGATGCGCTCGACCAGGCCCTCGATCATGGCGACGTAACCCCAATAGATGCCGGACTTCATCGCCGCGACCGTGCCGGTGCCGATGACGCGCTCGGGCCGGCCGATGGCGACGCGCGGCAGCTTGGCCGCCGCCATGTGCAGCGCTTCGGCCGACAAATTCACGCCGGGCGCAATCACCCCGCCGCGGTAATTGCCGTCGGCGTCGATCACGTCGAAGGTGGTGGCGGTGCCGAAATCGATGATGATCATCGGCCCCCGGTAGCTGTTCTTGGCCGCGACCGCGTTGACCAGGCGGTCGGCGCCGACCTCTTCGGGGTGGTCGACCAGGACCTTGATCCCCAGTTCGACGCCCGGATCGCCAACCACGATCGGATCGCAATCGAAATACTTGCGGCACATGGTTTTCAGGCTGAACAACGCCGCCGGCACCACGGTGGCGACGATGGCGCTTTTGATCGCGCCCGGGTCGATTCCCGACAGGCGCAGCAGTTGCGTGAGCCACAGGCCGAACTCGTCGGCGGTGCGGTTATGGTCGGTTGACGAGCGCCAATCGCCGCGCGTCTTGCCGTCATCGGCGAAAACCGCGAACACGGTGTTGGTGTTGCCGCAATCGATGGCGAGAATCATCGGCTTTCCCTCGAACTAGCCGCGGGCGAAGAACACGTCGCCGGCGGAAATGCGCCGCACCGGCCCGTCCGGCAGGCGGAGCGCAAGCGCGCCGTCGTCCTCCAGGGCGTCGAACACGCCCCGCACCGTTTCGCTCTCGATCCGGACCGAAATCGGCGCGCCGACGCCCAACACGTGGCGGCGATAGGTTTCGAGCACGGCGGCCAAGCCTCCGTCAAGCCAGCGCGCGCGCCAACGGGCGAACGCGGCGATATAGGTTTCCAGCGCCCGCGCAGGATGGGGTGGCGCGAGGCCGAGGGCGGCGAGCGAGGTGGCGGCGAACTCGGTGCCTTCGGGGTGGCTAGCGAGATTGATTCCGGCGCCCACCACCACCCAGTCGGGAATCTTGCCGTTTCCCTCGGCGCGGGATTCGAGCAGCACGCCCGCGATTTTGCGCTCGCCGACCAAAACGTCGTTCGGCCATTTCAGCGCGACGTCTCTCGCACCCCACGCTCGCAGCGCCTCGCGAATGGCGAGCGCGGCGGCGAAGCCGAGCCCGGCGATTTGGCCCAGCGGCCGTTCGGGCCGGAGCAGGATCGAGCTGTAGAGATTGCCGGGCGGCGATACCCAACCCCGCCCGCGCCGACCCTTGCCGGCTTTCTGTTCCAGCGCCCACACCACCAGGCCGTCCGGCGCGGCCTCGGGCCCATCGGCGCGGCGCTTGGCGTCCTCGTTGGTGCTGGCGGTCGTCTGAAGCGCGACCAGGGTAAAACCGGCCGGCAGGCGAGGCTTGGCCGTCACAGTGTCGGAGCCGGGATCAACGCCTCGGCCGCCTTGGCCGCCGCCTTCAGCACCGGCCCGGGCACGAGGAAGAAGAAGATCACGATCGCGCTCGCCGCCCAGGCGATCCAGGCGATTTCGGGACGCAGAGCCTTGTCGAGCGCCTCGCCCGGCTCGTCGAAATACGCGATCCGCACGATGCGGATGTAATAGAACGCGGCCACCACGCTGGTGAGCAAGCCGACCGCCGCGAGCACGAACATGCCCGCCTCGACGGCGGAGAGGAAGACGTAGAGCTTGCCGAAGAAACCAGCGAGCGGCGGAATGCCGGCCATCGAAAACATCAGCACGCCGAACGCGGCGGCATAAAGCGGATGGGTGCGCCCGATACCAGCGAGATCGGAAATCGACTCCACATTGCGCCCGCCCCGCCGCATGGCGAGGATGCAGGCGAACGTACCCAGGTTCATCACCAGGTAAATGGCGAGATAGACCAGCATGCCGCGAATACCGTTCGCGTCCGCGACCGCGAGGCCGACCAGGGCGTAGCCGACGTGGCCGATCGAGCTGTAGGCCATCAGACGTTTGATATTCTGCTGATTGATTGCGCCGAAGGCGCCGACCGCCATCGAGGCGACGGCGATCACCGCCACCACCTGCTGCCAGTGCGGCGCCAAGTCGCCGAACGGCCCGACCATGAGTCGAACGAAAAGGCCGAGGGCGGCGATCTTGGGCGCGACCGAGAAGAAGGCGGTGACAGGTGTCGGCGCCCCTTCGTACACGTCCGGCGTCCACATGTGAAACGGCACCGCCGAAATCTTGAAGGCGAGCCCGGCCAGGATGAATACCAAACCGAAGACAATGCCGAGCGACGGCGCGCCGCCGCCGATGTGGTGGAATAGTTCCGCCAACACCTCGAAGTTGGTGCTACCGGCGAAGCCGTAAACCAGGGAGGAGCCGTAGAGCAGCATCCCCGACGCCAGCGCGCCGAGAACGAAGTATTTCAGGCCCGCCTCGGTCGCGCGCGAATCATCACGCTGGAACGTGGCCATGACATAGAGCGACAGGCTTTGCAGCTCGAGCCCGACGTAAAGCGCCATCAAATCGTTGGCCGACAGCATCATCATCATGCCGGCGACCGCGAACAAGGCGACGACCGAATATTCGAACCGGCCGGCGCCGTGGCGGGCGAGGAAGTCGCCGCTCATGACCAGCGCCGCCGCCGCGCCGATCAGAACCAGAACCTTGGCGAAGCGGCTGAAGGCGTCGATGGCGAACAGGCCGCCGAAGGTGACCGTACGGTCCTTGCCGAGCGCCAGCACCGCCAACAGCGCGATCAGCAGGACGGCGAGCGCGATCCAGTCGGTGCGCCGCGCGGCGAGAGCCTCGGCCGCGCGATCGCCCGCTTTCTGGAACACTCCGAACATCAGGAGCGCCATGCCGCCAAGGGCGAGCAGGATCTCGGGCAGCGCGGGCGTCAGGGCGGGAAGACTGGCGAGCGGCATGTCTTTCCTCCTAACGCGACCGTGTGGCGACGTGCGCCGTCGCGGGAGCGGCGGCGGGCATGGCGGCGATCCTGCGCCCCTCCTCCACCTGTCGCACCAGATTGGCGGAGGATGCGTGCATGATCTTGAGGAACGGCGCCGGATAGACACCCATCCAAAACACCAGCGCGATCAATGGCGCGAATACGGCGATCTCGCGCGGGGTCAGGTCGGTGATTTTGGCCAGCGCGTCCTTGGTCAGCTTGCCGAAAATCACGCGGCGATAGAGATAGAGCATGTAGACGGCGCCCAGGATCACGCCGGTTGCGGTCAACGCCGCGACCCAGGCATTGACCTGGAACAGTCCGATCAGCACCAGGATTTCGCCGACGAACCCGCTGGTGCCGGGCAACCCGACCGAGGCCAGCATGAAGATCATGAAGGCGAGCGCGTAGACCGGCATGCGGTGCACGAGGCCGCCATAGGTCGCGATTTCGCGCGAGTGCGTACGGTCGTAGACCACCCCGACGATCAGGAACAAGGCGGCGGAGACGACGCCGTGGCTAAGCATCTGGAAGATGGCACCTTCGATCCCCTGCAAGGTAAAGCTGAACGCCCCGGCGGTGACGAAGCCCATGTGCGCGACCGAGGAATAGGCGATCAGTTTCTTCATGTCGGCCTGGGCGAGCGCGACCAGCGAGGTGTAGATGACCGCGATCACGCTCAAGGCGAACACCAGCGGCGCGAAGGTTTCGCTCGCCGCCGGCAGCATCGGCAGCGAAAAGCGCAGAAATCCGTAGCCGCCGAACTTCAGCAGCACGCCCGCCAGGATGACCGATCCCGCCGTCGGCGCTTCCACGTGGGCGTCGGGCAACCACGTATGGACCGGCCACATCGGGACCTTGACCGCAAACGAGGCGAAGAAGGCGAGCCACAGCCACGGCTGCCATGTCGTCGGCAGACGATGCGCGAGCAGCGTCGGGATATCCGACGTGCCGGCGTCCATGTAAATGGCGAGCAGCGCGACCAGCATCAGCACTGAACCGGTCAGCGTGTAAAGGAAGAACTTGAAGGCGGAATAGACCCGCCTCGGCCCACCCCACACGCCAATGATCAGGAACATGGGGATCAGCACCGCCTCGAAGAAGACGTAAAACAAGAACAGATCGAGCGCGGCAAACATGCCGACCATCATGGTTTCCATAACCAGGAACGCGATCATGTATTCGCGTACCCGGTCGCGGATCGCGTCCCAGCTCGCCAGCACGCAGATCGGGGTCAGCAGCGTGGTCAGGAGAACGAACAAGACCGAAATGCCGTCGACCCCGACCCGGTAGGCGATATCGAGGCCGGGCATCCATTCGATCGTCTCGACGAACTGAAATCCGGCGTTGTCGGGGTCGAACCCGAACCACAAAAACAGCGACAGCAGGAATTCGATGCCGCTGGTCCACAGGGCGACGCTGCGGACATTGTCGGCGACGACCTTGTCCTCGCCCCGGATGAACAGGATAAACCCGGCGCCGACCAGCGGCAGGACGATCAGCAGCGACAGGATGGGAAGATCGAACATCGGCGGTTCCCTACCCCACCTGCCGCAGCACGTACCAGGTGATCAGCACGACGACGCCGATCAGCATGGCGAACGCGTAGTGATAGACGTAGCCGGTTTGCAGCGCCGCGACCCTGCGCGCCATGTTGACGACCGCTTGCGACAGGCCGTCGGGCCCGAGGCCGTCGATCAGGGTGCCGTCGCCCGTCTTCCACAGGTTGCGCCCGAGCGCCATCGCCGGTCGCACGAACAGACGGTCGTACAGTTCGTCGAAATACCACTTGTTGAGCAGGAATTGATAAATCCGCTGGTAACGGCGGGCGATGACGGCGGGCAGGCTCGGCGCCCACAGGTACAGCACGCAGGCGAGTCCGATGCCGAGGCCGCCGACCACCAGCGGCGACAATTTCACCCACGCCGGCACATGGTGCGCCTTGGCGAGCGCGTCGTGGGCGGGCAACACCTTGATCGCTTCGCCCCAGAACGTTGCCATCTTTCCGCCGACGAAGAATTCGTAGGCGATCAGGCCGGCGAACGCCGCGCCGGCGGCGAGCGCCAGCAGCGGCGCGATCATCACCAGGGGCGATTCATGCACGTGCGCCATGGTTTTTTCGTCCGCGCGCGGCGTGCCGTGGAAAGTCATGAACAAGAGGCGCCAGGAATAGAACGCGGTCAGAAACGCCGCCGCGATGCCCGCCACATAGGCGTAAAGGCCCCAGGGCGTGCCGGACGCGAACGCGGCCTCGAGCACGATGTCCTTGGAATAATATCCGGCGAATGGCGGAATGCCGGCGAGCGCGAGCGATCCGATCCACATCAAACCGTAGGTTACCGGCACCATCTTCCAGATGCCGCCCATGCGGCGCATGTCCTGTTCGTCGGACATGGCGTGGATCACCGAACCGGCGCCGAGGAACAACAGCGCCTTGAAGAATGCATGGGTCATCAGGTGGAAAATACCGGCGGCGTAGGCCGAAACACCGCAGGCGAAGAACATGTAGCCGAGCTGGCTGCAGGTCGAATAGGCGATGACCCGCTTGATGTCGTTCTGCACGCAGCCGACGGTGGCGGCGAACAGCGCGGTCGAGGCGCCGACCACGGTCACCACCATCAGCGCGGTCTCCGACAGCTCGAACAACGGCGACAGGCGGGCGACCATGAACACCCCGGCGGTAACCATGGTCGCGGCGTGGATCAGGGCGGACACCGGCGTCGGGCCTTCCATCGCGTCGGGCAGCCAGGTGTGCAGGCCGAGTTGGGCCGACTTACCCATGGCGCCGACGAACAAGAGCAGGCACGCGACCGTCAGCGCGTGGAACTCGCCGCCGAACACGCGGATCGTCGCCGTCGCCTTGCTCGGCGCGGCGGCGAAAATGACGTCGAAATTGACCGACTGGAACAGGACAAAGACGACGAAGATGCCGAGGGCGAAACCGAAATCGCCGACCCGGTTGACGACGAATGCCTTGATCGCGGCGGCGTTGGCCGAGGGGCGGTCGTACCAAAACCCGATCAGCAGGTAGGACGCGAGCCCGACCCCTTCCCAGCCGAAAAATAGCTGTATCAGATTGTCGGCCGTCACCAGCATCAACATGAAGAACGTGAACAGGCTGAGATACGACATGAACCGCGGCACGTCCGGGTCGTGGTGCATGTAGCCGACCGAGTAGATGTGGATCAGGGCGGACACATTGCACACCACCAGGACCATCACCGCCGTCAGGGTGTCGAATTTGAGCGCCCACGAGACTTCGAGCGCGCCGGAATCGATCCAGGTGAACAGTTCGACCGTGCGCGGCTGGCCGTCGAGGACCACGCTCTTGAAAATCAGGATCGATAGCAACGCGGACAAAACCAGCGCGCCGCAGGTGAGCCATTGCGCCGCCCGGTCGAGGCGGTGTTTGCCATGGACGTCCGCAACCGGCATGAACGAGAGCGCCCCGGCCAACGCGGCACCGAGCAAGGGCAGGAAGATCGCGGCGGCGTACATGCGTCCCTACCCTTTCATCAGGTTGACGTCTTCGACCGCGATCGATCCGCGATTGCGGAAGAACGCGACCAGGATGGCGAGGCCAATGGCGGCTTCGGCCGCGGCCACGGTCAGGATCAGCATGGCAAATACCTGGCCGGCAAGATCGCCGAGCGCGGCCGAAAACGCGACTAGGTTGATGTTGACCGAAAGCAGCATCAGCTCGACCGACATTAAAATCACGATCACGTTCTTGCGGTTGAGGAAAATGCCGAAAATGCCGGTCGCGAACAGGATCGCGCCGACGGTCAGATAATGGGCGAGGCCGATGTCGAGCATCAGATGCCCTTCCCCGATTCGACTTTCTTGATTTCAATGGTATTCGCCGGGCGGCGGGCGATCTGATCGGCGATGTTTTGGCGACGCACGCCTTCGCGCGCGCGGTGCGTCAGTATGATCGCGCCGATCATCGCCACCAGGAGGATCACGCCGGCCGTCTGGAACAGGTAGACGTAATGGGTATAGAGCACCTCGCCGAGCGCGCGGGTGTTGCCGATGTCGCCCGGCGCTGGGGCTGCTGCCAGCAAGCGCGCATCGGGCGCCGCTTTCCAGCCTACGAGCACCACCGCCAGTTCGACCAGCATGACGAGCCCGATCAGCGCGCCGAGCGGCAGGTAGTTCATGAATCCCTGGCGCAGGACGACAAAGTCGATGTCGAGCATCATCACCACGAACATGAACAGCACCGCGACTGCGCCGACATAGACCACCACCAGGATCATGGCCAGGAACTCGGCCCCGGCCAGCACGAACAGGCCGGCGGCGTTGAAGAAGGCGAGAATCAGAAACAGCACCGAATGCACCGGGTTGCGCATGGTCACGACCAGCGCGGCCGCGGTCACGGCGGTCACGGCGAACATGTAGAAGGCGAGGGCCTGGATCATGGGTCGGCTAGCGGTCCCGTCTCATCGATATGGCGCGTCGGCGCGCAGCCGCGCGGCGATCTCGGTTTCCCAGCGATCGCCGTTGGCGAGCAGCTTGGCCTTGTCGTACATCAGCTCCTCGCGGGTTTCGGCCGCGAACTCGAAATTCGGTCCCTCGACGATGGCATCGACCGGGCAGGCTTCCTCGCAGAAGCCGCAGTAGATGCACTTGGTCATATCGATGTCATAGCGGGTGGTGCGGCGGCTGCCGTCGGCGCGCGGCTCGGCCTCGATGGTGATGGCCTGGGCCGGGCAGATCGCCTCGCAAAGCTTGCAGGCGATGCAGCGTTCCTCGCCGTTGGGATAGCGCCTGAGCGCGTGCTCGCCGCGGAAACGCGGGCCGAGCGGGCCTTTTTCGTACGGATAATTGATCGTCACCTTGGGGCGGAACATGTACTTGAAGGTGAGCGCTAGGCCTTCCATCAGTTCCGTCAGCAGGACGGCGCGCGCGCTTCGTTCGATGAAACCCATCTTGCCCTCCCCGTCTTATTTCATGCCCGGCGCGGCGTCGAAGGCGACCAGCACACCCGAAACCACCACCACGGCGGCGAGTGACGCCGGCAAAAACACCTTCCAGCCGAGCCGCATCAGCTGGTCGTAGCGGTAGCGCGGAAACGCGGCCCGTACCCAGATAAACACGAACAGCAGCGCCGCGATCTTAAGCGCGAACCAGACCGGCCCCGGCACCCAGGTGAACGGCGCCACGTCGAACGGCGGCAGCCAACCGCCGAGGAACAGCACCGCGGTCATGCCCGACATCAGGATCATGTTGGCGTATTCGCCGAGGAAGAAGAGCGCGAAGGTCATCGCCGAATATTCGACGTTGTAGCCGGCGACCAGTTCGGCTTCCGCTTCCGGCAGGTCGAACGGATGGCGGTTGGTTTCGGCCAGCGCCGAGATGAAGAAGATCACCGCCATCGGCAGCAGCGGCAGCCAGAACCAGTTGAACAGGCCGTAGCGGCCCTTTTGCGCCATGACGATGTCGGTCAGGTTGAGCGAGCCGACGCACAGCAGCACGGTAATGATGACGAACCCGATCGAGACCTCGTAGGACACCATCTGCGCCGACGAGCGCAGCGCGCCAAGAAAAGCGTAGCGCGAATTGCTGGCCCAGCCCGCCATCAGGATGCCGTAGACGCCGAGCGAGGATATCGCGAAGAGGTAGAGAATGCCGACATTGATGTCGGCCAGCACCAGCCCTTCGCCGAACGGAATCACCGCCCACGCCGCGAGCGCGAGGACGAAGGTCACACACGGCGCCAGGATGAACACGCCCCGGTTGGCGCCGGTCGGGATCACGGTTTCCTTGAGGAACAGCTTGAGGCCGTCGGCGAGCGGTTGCAGCAGGCCGAACGGCCCGACCACATTGGGTCCACGCCGGAGGTGAATGGCGCCGATGATCTTGCGTTCGGCATAAGTGAGATACGCGACCGCGAGCAGCAACGGCACCACGATCACCACGATCTTGATGACGATCCACAGGAGCGGCCAGAGATAGGCGGTCCAGATGTCGAGGAACAGATCAGCCATGGGTCCCCGTCATGCCGGATGAAGGGCGGGAAAACGCTTCCGCGCACTCGGCCATGGTCTTTGATGCCCGGCTGATGACGTCGGTGCGGTAGAAATCGCGGATCGGCGAGCGGAACGGCGCCGGGTCCAACGCTCCGGCGGCGCCGAACTTGCCCCACGGGGCAGGTTGGACGACTTCGATTTCGGCGAACGTCGGATGGGCTTTGGCCATGGCGGCGCGCACCTCGGCCAACTGGTCGAAGGGCAACCGCGTGCCGCAAGCCTCGGCCAGCGCGCGGACGATGGCCCAATCCTCGCGCGCCTCGCCGGGCGGGAATACGGCGCGGCGGGTGCGCTGGACCCGGCCTTCGGTGTTGACGTAGGTCGCGTTCTTTTCGGTGTAGGCGGCGGACGGCAGAACCACGTCGGCGCGGGCCGCACCCCTGTCGCCGTGATGACCGACGTAGACCACGAACGCGGAGCCGAGGCGGCCGGTGTCGATTTCGTCGGCGCCGAGCAGGAACAGCACCTCGATCGCCCCCTGCCCGGCACCGGCGACGATCGCGTCCGTATCGCGTCCGCCCGAACCCGGCACGAACCCGAGATCGAGCCCGCCGACGCGGGCAGCAGCCGTGTGCAGGACATTGAATCCGTTCCAGCCGGCTTCCGGCTTCACCAAACCGTTCTTTTCGGCGATTTGGCGGGCCAAGGCCAAGATCGCGCTGCCGTCGGAGCGCGCCAGCGCGCCCTGGCCGAGCACCAGCATCGGCGCCTTGGCGGCGGCGAGCGTCTTGGCGAACGGATGCTTGCCGTCCGCGAGCGCCTTCAATTCGGCGGTACCGGCTCCCAGATGCTCGTAGCGGTAAGTGAGGTCCGCCCGTTCGCCGATCAGGCCGACGGTAAATCCGCCCATCAGCCAGCGCTTGCGCAGCCGCGCATTGATGATCGGCGCTTCGCGCCGCGGATTGGTGCCGATCAACAGGCAGGCGTCGGCGCGCTCGATGCCGGCGATGGTGGTGTTGAACAGGTATCCGGCCCGGCACGTTGGATCGAGCTTGGCGCCGTCCTGGCGGCAGTCGAGGTGCGGCGAGCCCAGCTTGGCGAGCCAGGTTTTCAGCGCGTATATGGATTCGGCGTCGGCGAGGTCGCCGGCGATCGCCGCAACTCGGTCGGACCTTGCCGATTTGAGACGCTTGGCGACGGCTTCGAACGCTTCGGGCCAGGTGGCGGGCTCCAGCTTGTCCCCGCGGCGCACCCATGGCTGGTCGAGGCGGCGGTGCCTGAGCCCGTCGCACGCGAACCGGGTTTTGTCCGAAATCCATTCCTCGTTCACGTCCTCGTTGACGCGCGGCAGGATGCGCAGCACGCTCGGCCCGCGTGCGTCGACGCGGATATTGCTGCCGACCGCGTCGAGCACGTCGATCGATTCCGTCTTGCGCAATTCCCAAGAGCGGCAGGCGAAGGCGTATGGCGCCGAAGTCAACGCGCCCACCGGGCACAGGTCGATCAGGTTGCCGCTGAGTTCGGAATTGAGCGCCTGCTCGACGTACATGCCCACTTCCATGTTCTCGCCGCGCCCGGTAGCGCCGAGCACCGGCACGCCCGCGATCTCGGTCGCGAAACGAATACAGCGCGTGCAATGGATGCAGCGCGTCATCACCGTCTTGATGAGCGGGCCCCAGTTCTTGTCCTTCACCGCGCGGCGATTTTCCCGGTAGCGGCCGCGATCGAAGCCGTAGGCCATCGCTTGGTCCTGCAGGTCGCATTCGCCGCCCTGGTCGCAGATCGGGCAATCGAGCGGGTGGTTAATGAGCAGCAATTCCATCACGCCCTGGCGCGCCTTGCGGATTTCGGGAGTGTCGGTGCGGATGACCATGCCGTCGGCGGCGGGCATCGCGCACGACGCGATCGGCTTCGGCGATTTTTCCATGTGCACCAGGCACATGCGGCAGTTGCCGGCGATCGACAGACGCTCGTGATAGCAGAAGCGTGGGATTTCGACGCCCGCGGCCTCGCACGCCTGGAGCACGGTCTGCCCGGCGGGGACTTCGACTTCCTGGCCGTTGACGGTGAGTTTCGGCATGGGGTCGCCTTCCCTTCGCTTACGCCGCGCGGCCCGATTGGCGGGCGCGCGCTTCGGCGATGCGGCGCTCGAGTTCGGGCCGGAAATGGCGCAGCAGGCCCTGCACCGGCCACGCGGCGGCATCGGCCAGCGCGCAGATGGTGTTGCCCTCGACCTGGCGGGTGACCTGTTCGAGGACGTCGATTTCGTCTGGCTCGGCGTCGCCCCGCACCATGCGCTCCATCATGCGCGCGAGCCAGCCGGTGCCCTCGCGGCACGGCGTGCATTGGCCGCAGCTTTCGTGCTTGTAGAAGCGCGAAAGCCGCGCGATGGCGCGGATCACGTCGGTCGACTTGTCCATGACGATCACCGCCCCGGTGCCGAGGCCGGATTTCACCTCGCGCAAGGAATCGAAATCCATCTTGACCGTTTCGCAGATGCCTTTCGGGATCATCGGCACCGA
>VGZQ01000083.1 GCA_016872535.1 Rhodospirillales bacterium
GCGGCGTCTCCAGGTACCACTTCCCCATGTACCTCAAGGAAATCGAGTTCCGTTTCAACCACCGGGGCGACAACACCTTCAGGCTCTTCCTGAAGGCCTTTTTTGGTTACGTTTCGCCCTAATTACCAAAACATTAGTCCTGTTATTTATAGCTATTTTCATCCCCTGAACCAGTAGGGGAATCCCCGGGTATGGTCATGTCACCCTTGATAAAAACCTTTTATAATATGCGGTTAATGTTCCACGCCCTCAAGCGCGACGCCGCCATGACTCGAAGCGCTAGGTTCTGAGAACGGCGCCGGTGGCCTTGCCGACCGCGGCGACGATCTTCGCCGCCACCGCCTCGATTTCGGCGTCGGTGAGCGTGCGTTCGACCGGCTGCAGCGTGACGCCGATCGCCACCGATTTCCGGCCGGCGGGCAGGCCGCGGCCTTCGAACACGTCGAACACGAAGGCGCCGGCGATCAAGATATTGTCGGCGCCGAGAGCGGCGCGCACGAGGGATTCCGCCGCCACCCCGGCATCGACCACGAAGGCGAAATCGCGCATCAGCGGCTGGAAGGGCGAAAGCCTCAACGGCGCGCGTGAGGCGCCCTTACCCACCTTCGGCGGCGGCAATGCGTCGAGATAAATCTCGAATCCGACCATCGGGCCCTTGGCGTCCATGGCCTTGAGCACGCGGGGATGGATTTCGCCGAAGGCGGCGAGCGGCGTCTTCGGATTCAGCGCCAGCACCCCGGAACGGCCCGGATGGTACCAGGCCGGCGCCGGTTTCAGGGTTTGCAGCCGCGCGACCGGGACGTCGAGCAGGGCGAGGATATTGAGCGCGTCGGCCTTGGCGTCGAACGCGTCCACCGGACGGGCGGGCGCGGCCCAGGAGCGTTCGGCGAACGCGCCCGCGCGCACCCCGGCGGCGACGAACGATTGGTCTTCGGGCCGGGTGCCGGCATATTGCGGGCCGACCTCGAACAGGGCGGCGTCGGGAAACCCGCGCGCCGCGTTGCGCGCGGAGGCCGCGATCAGGTTGGGCAGCAGCGAGGGCCGCATGGCGTCGAGATCGGCGCTGATCGGATTGACGAGGCGAAGCGAATCCTGGCCGCCGCCGAACAGCGCCGCCTGCGCCAACGGCAGGAACGAAAACGTCGCCGCCTCGACCATCCCGCGCGCCGCCAGCGCCCGGCGCGCCAGGCGGCGGCGGCGCTGCGCCCCGTCGAGCGCCGGCGCCGGCAGATACTGCGCGCGCGGCAACGGCACCGCCGGAATCTTGTCGTAGCCGTGGATGCGGGCGATTTCCTCCACCAGGCACGCTTCGCCGACGATGTCCGCGCGCCAGGAGGGCGGCGTGACCGCGAAAGAATTGCCGTCGCGTTGCATTTGGAAACCGAGAGCCGACAGAATCCGCTCCATCTCCGACGCGGCGAGGTCGAGCCCGGCGAGCGCGCGCACCCGTTCGGGCCGGAACGCGATCGTGCGCCGCCAGGCGGGTTCCGCCCCGGCGACCACGATTTCCGACGCTTCGCCGCCGCAAAGATCGAGAATGAGTCGGGTCGCGATCTCGATGCCGTCCGCGAGGAACGCGGGATCGACGCCGCGCTCGAAGCGGTAGCGCGCGTCCGAGAGAATTTCCAGCTTGCGCCCGGTCGCCGCCGTGCGCACGGGATCGAAATAGGCCGATTCGACGAACACTTCGGTGGTCGCCGCGGTCGCACCGGTCGCCTCGCCGCCGATCACGCCGCCCAGCGCCAGCGCCGCGCGGTCGTCGGCGATCGCGGTCATGGATTCATCCAGCGCGTAGGTCTTGCCGTTGAGGGCGGCGAGGGTTTCCTCCGCGCGCCCCGGCCGCGCCCGGATCGTGCCCGCAACCTTGGCGGCGTCGAACACGTGTAGCGGGCGGGCGAGATCGACGGTCATGTAATTGGTGATGTCGACCAGCGCCGAAATCGGCCTCAGTCCGACCGCCTTCAGCCGCGCCTTCAGCCAATCGGGACTTTCGCCGTTTCTGAGGCCGCGGATGTGGCGGCCGACGAAATAGGGACACGCGCGGGCATCGCCCCCGAATTCGCCCCCGAATTCGAGCGCGACGCCGATCGGGCTTCGGTACTTGCCGGCGACCGGAGCGGCGGCGAGCGGTTTCAGGGTGCCGAGGCCGGCGGCGGCGAGGTCGCGCGCGATGCCCCTAACGCCGAGGCAATCGCCGCGATTGGGGGTAACGGCGACGTCGATCACCGGATCGGCGAGCCCGAGGGCGTCGGCCGCCGGCGAGCCGAGCGGCGGCGGCGACGCGAGATCGATGATCCCTTCGTGTTCGTCGGAAAGGCCGAGTTCGCGCTCCGACAGCATCATGCCGTTGCTGTCGACGCCGCGGATCGCCGCCTTCTTGAGATGCACCCCGGTGCCCGGCACGTAGCTGCCGGCGGGCGCGAACACGCCCACCAGGCCCGCGCGCGCGTTGGCGGCGCCGCAGACGACCTGGAGCTTTTCCGAGCCGGTATCGACCGTGCACACCTTGAGCCGGTCGGCGTTGGGGTGCGGCGTCGCGGCGTCGATGCGGGCGACGACGAACCCTTTCAGCGCGCGCGCCGGATCGACGATCTCCTCGATCTCGAGGCCGATCTGGGTCAGCGTCGCGGCGATGTGGTCGAGCGGGGCTTGCGTCTCCAGGTGTTGGCGCAGCCAGGCGAGGGTGAATTTCACGGGTCCAGCCCCCCGGTCAGGCTCGGCTGGGCGAGCGCGGCGAAGCCGTAATGGTTGAGCCAGCGCAAATCCGATTCGTAGAACGTGCGCAGGTCGGGAATGCCGTACTTGAGCATGGCGATGCGCTCGACGCCCAAGCCGAAGGCGAAGCCCTGGTAGCGGGTGGAATCGATGCCGCAGTTCTCCAGCACCTTCGGGTTGACCATGCCGCAGCCGAGAATTTCCAGCCAATCGTCGCCGCGACCAATACGGAAGCCACCGCCCTCGCGGGTGCAGCCGATATCCACTTCGGCCGACGGCTCGGTGAACGGGAAATAGGAGGCGCGAAAGCGCACCGGCAGATCCTCGACGCCGAAATAGGCGCGGCAGAATTCGACCAGGCAGCCCTTGAGATGGCCCATGTGGGTCGTTTCGTCGATCGCCAGGCCCTCGATCTGGTGGAACATGGGCGAATGGGTGGCGTCCGAATCGCAACGGTAGGTGCGTCCGGGCACGATGATCCGAAGCGGCGGTTTCTGCGCCATCATGGTGCGGATCTGCACCGGCGAAGTGTGGGTGCGCAGCACCACGCGCGCTTTTCCATCGGGAGCGTCGCGTTCGCCCGGAAGATAGAACGTGTCGTGCTCCTGGCGCGCCGGGTGATCGGGCGGAATGTTGAGGGCGGTGAAGTTGTACCAGTCGTCCTCGATATCCGGGCCTTCGGCGACCGTGAAGCCGATGTCGCCGAGGATGGCGATCACTTCCTCGATCGCCTGGGTCACGGGATGGATGCGCCCGATCCGTTCGGGACGCGGCGGCAGGGTGACGTCGACGGTTTCGGCGGCGAGCCGGGAATCGAGCGCGGCGGAGGTCAACTCCTCCTTGCGCCGTTCGATGCGCTCGGCGATCTCGGTCTTGAGGGCGTTGAGCAGGGCGCCGCGTTCTTTCCGCTCTTCGGGCGCGAGCCCGCCCAGCGTCTTCATCAGTTCGGTCAGGCGGCCCTTTTTGCCGAGCGCCTCGACGCGCACGGCCTCGATCGCGTCGAGCGACCCGGCGGCGGCGATCGCCGCCGTCAGTTCCGTCTTGAGTTTCGCGATCTCGGTCATAACGCGAAAAAAAGGAAGCCTGGCCCGACGGCCGGCTTCCCTTCCCCCAATTCACCTTCGGAAACTTTACGCGGACTCGGCGAGTTTAAGATTGGGCGAGGGCGGCGCCGGCCTGTTCGACCAGGGCCTTGAACGCGTCCGGCTCGCGGACGGCGAGGTCGGACAGCACCTTGCGGTCGATCGCGATCCCGGCCTTGGTCAGCCCCGCCATCAGGCGCGAGTAGGTCATGCCGTGCACGCGCGCGCCGGCGTTGATGCGCTGGATCCACAGCGCCCGGAAGTTGCGCTTGCGCGCCTTGCGGTCGCGATAGGCGTAGCGCAGCCCCTTCTCGATCTTTTCGATCGCGACGCGGAAGGCGTTCTTGGCGCGGCCGCGATAGCCGGCCGCCTGCTTCAGGGTTTTCTTGTGGCGGGCGTGCGCGGTGACGCCCCGTTTGACGCGGGCCATGGAAGCCTCCCCCGATCAGCGATGATAGAGGTAGGATTTGACCAGCCGCGCGTCGGCGTCGCACAGGATCATGGTGCCGCGCGATTGGCGTTTCATCTTCTGGCTGCGCTTGCTGAGGCCGTGGCGGCGGCGCGAAGCGGCGGCGACCACCTTGCCGGTGCCGGTCAGCTTGAAGCGCTTCTTGGCGCTCGATTTCGATTTGAGTTTGGGCATTTCGCGGTCCTTTCGGATGGGTTCAGGTCGTTGAGGCGGCGAGGCATGCCCGGCCCGCTGGGCCCATGCCCACGGCCTTCGCCCGGTCCGCCGGAAGGCCGGGGTTATAGCCCCCGGCTTCCCGCCTGACAAGGGCCGCCGGCCCGGAAAACCCAGCAAAAAGCAGCTTTTGGCCCGCGCGCGCGCCGGTAGGGGCGCATCTATTAATGCGCGCGGGGATTCGCCCGCGCGCCTCTACTTCGGCGCGATCACCATCGTCATCATGCGCCCTTCGGTGCGGGGCGTCTGTTCGACCTTGGCGATGGCGTCGATGTCGGCGCGGATGCGGTCCAGCACCTTGGTCCCGAGTTCCATGTGCACCATTTCGCGGCCGCGGAAGCGGATCGTCATCTTGACCTTGTCGCCTTCGTCGAGAAAGCGCCGAACGCTGCGCATCTTCACCTGGTAATCGTGCTCGTCGATGCCCGGGCGCATCTTGATTTCCTTGATGTCGATGACTTTTTGCTTTTTGCGCGCCTCGTTCTTCTTCTTCTGGACTTCGTATTTGAATTTCCCGTAGTCCATCACCTTGCAGACGGGTGGGTCGGCGTTGGGGGAAATTTCGATCAGGTCGAGACCGTATTCGGATGCTTTCGCGATGGCCTCGGGCACCGATACGACGCCGATCATTTGGCCGTCCGGCCCGACGAGCCGGACCTTGGGTGCAACGATTTCCTCGTTCACGCGCGGCCCTTCGCGGGAGGGCGGCGGGGGGAGCGGGCGCCTGACGATGGGTAAACTCCTGTGTTCCTCGCGCGAGGCGGGGACCTTCCGATCGGGAACTTACGAAGGGCCTCGCGCTTCCGCCGCCAGTCTAGCGACGGCCTCTTGCAGCGCAAGGACTTCTTGGGCGTCGCCGCCGAGGCGGCGCAGCGCCACCGTGCGTTCCTTCGCCTCGCGCGCGCCGACGACCAGCAGCGCCGGCACCTTGGCCAGGCTGTGTTCGCGCACCTTGTAGTTGATCTTTTCGTTGCGCAGGTCGGCTTCGGCCTTGACGCCGGCCTGGGCGAGCGCGGCGAGCACCTCATTCGCGTACGCATCGGCCGCGTCGGTGATGGTCGCGACCACCGCCTGCAGCGGCGCGAGCCAGAACGGAAACTTGCCGGCGTAATGTTCGATCAGGATGCCGATGAAGCGCTCGAACGATCCCAGGATCGCGCGGTGCAGCATCACCGGCCGGTGCTTGGCGCCGTCCTCGCCGATGTAATTCGCGTCCAACCGTTCGGGCAGCACGAAATCGACCTGCAACGTGCCGCATTGCCAGTCGCGGCCGATGGTGTCGCGCAAGACGAATTCGAGCTTGGGGCCGTAGAACGCGCCTTCGCCCGGGTTGAGGGTCCAGGAGAGCCCGGCGGCCTCGGTCGCCTGCTTGAGGGCGGCTTCGGCCTTGTCCCAGACGGCGTCGGATCCGGCGCGTTTGGCGGGGCGGTCGGAAAACTTGACCGCGACGTCGGTGAACCCGAAGTCGGCGTAGACGCGGCGGAGCAGATCGCAAAAGGCGCGCGTTTCGGAAACGATCTGGTCCTCGGTGCAGAAGATGTGGGCGTCGTCCTGGGTGAAGGCGCGCACGCGCATCAGCCCGTGCAGCGCGCCGGACGGCTCGTTGCGGTGGCAGGAGCCGAACTCGGCCATGCGCAGCGGCAGGTCGCGGTAGCTTTTGATGCCGACCTTGAAAATCTGCACGTGGCAGGGACAGTTCATCGGCTTCAGCGCGAGCACCGAATTCGATCCTTCCTCCGCGACCGTGGTGAACATGTGCTCGCGGAACTTTTCCCAGTGGCCGGAGTCCTCCCACAACGCGCGATCGACCAGCATGGGCGTGTTGACCTCGACATAACCCGCCGCCGCCAAGCGCCTTCGCATGTACTCCTGGATTGCGCGATAAAGCGTCCAGCCCTTGGGGTGCCAAAAGACCGAGCCGGCGGCGATATCCTGCAGGTGGAACAGGTCCATCTCGCGGCCCACCCGGCGGTGGTCGCGTTTCTCGGCCTCCTCGAGCATGGTGAGGTAGGCCTTGAGCTGCTTTTCGTCCGGCCAGCAGGTGCCGTAGACCCGTTGCAGCATTTCGTTCCGGGAATCGCCCCGCCAATAAGCGCCGGCGAGCTTGGTCAGCTTGAACGCGCGGCCGAGCTTGCCGGTCGAGGGCAGGTGCGGCCCGCGGCAGAGGTCGATGAAATCGCCCTGGCGGTAGAGCGAAATGGTTTCGCCCGGCGGAATGTCCTCGATGATCTGGGCCTTGTAATGCTCGCCGATCGACTTGAAGTAGCGGATCGCCTCGTCGCGATCCCATTCCTCGCGCGTGATCTTCTCGTCGCGGGCGACGATCTCCTTCATGCGCGCTTCGATCTTGTCCAGATCCTCGGGCGTGAAGGGCGTCGCGCGCGCGAAATCGTAATAGAAGCCGTTCTCGATCACCGGGCCGATGGTGACCTGGGTTTCGGGGAACAATTCCTTGACCGCTTCGGCCAGCACGTGCGCGCAGTCGTGGCGGAGAATGTCGACGCCGTCGGCGTCCTTGGCGGTGACGATCGAAACCGTCGCGTCCTTGTCGATCCGGTGCGAAAGATCGCGCAAATGCCCGTCGACGCGCGCGGCGAGCGCGGCCTTGGCGAGGCCGGGGCCGATCGCGGCGGCGATTTCGGCGGCGGTCACGGGCGCGGGGAATTCGCGGCGGCTTCCGTCGGGGAGCGTGATGGCGGGCATCGGCGGGAATGTAAAGCGGGGCGCGGCCCTGTCAAGAAAGGGCGTCGAGGGGGTGCAAGAAAATCCGGCCTTGACCTGGACATTTTTTGTATATACAAAAAATAAATGCGGATCGTCTTCGATCCGGCGAAACGCGCCAAGACCCTCGCCGAACGCGGCCTCGATTTCGCCGACGCCGGCCACGTTTTTGCCGGCCTCCACTTTACCCGTGCCGACGACCGGCGGGCTTATGGCGAGCGCCGCTATATCACGGCGGGATGGCTGCGAGGTCGGTTGATCGTCTTGGTCTGGACGCCGCGCGGAACCGCGCGCCGAATCATATCCATGAGGCATGCCAATGATCGGGAAAAAGCGCTCTTCGAAAAAAACCTGGGTTGACCCGGACCAAGCTCCGGAACTGACCGAGGCGTGGTTCGCCGAAGCGGAGCTGCGACGGGGCGAAAAGTTGATCCGGCGCGGCCGGCCGCCCTCGGCCGAGCGCAAGGAAGCCATCCATATTCGACTCGACCGCGATGTGGTGGCCTATTTCCGGGGCACCGGTCGAGGCTGGCAGGGGCGCATCAACGCGCTGCTCAGGCGCTCCGTCGCCCGCGCGCGCGGCCCACGGAAAAAGCTCGCGGAAAAACCGGCGAAGACGGGCACCGCGCGCGCCGGATAGGTCACAACAGCGCCGCGAGCGCGTCTTCGACCGAAAGCGTTTCCAGGGGATCGCGCCGGAGCACCGTCACCCTGGGCCCGCGCGGCGCGCACAGCGCCGGGTCGGATTCGCCCGAGAACAGCACCACCGTCGGGACGCCGGCGGCGGCGATCAAGTGCATCGGCCCGGTGTCGTTGCCGACCGCGCCCGCCGCTCCGCGCGCGAGCGCGACGACCTCGGCGAGGGTGGTCTGGCCGGCCAGGTCGACCGCCGACGCTTGCAGGGCGCGGATGCGCCCGGTCAAGGGCGCCTCGGCGCCGGCCCCGAGCAGCACGGGCGCGAATCCCTTGGCCGCGAGTTCGGTCGCGAGCGCGGCGTAGCGCTCCACCGGCCAGCGCTTGCCCGGCCGATGGGCGGCGCCGCCCGGCACCAGCAAAACATAGCGCGCGCCGAGCCCGAACCGCGACACGTCCGCTTGCAGAAACGACACGTCCGGCGCGCGCGCCTCGGCCTCGGCGATGCCCGCCATGCGCAACTGCTCCGCCTGGCGCTCGAGGGTATGCATGAAGTCGCGGCTCGGATTGGCGTGCGGATGGGAACAGCCCTTGGCGATGCCCGACCATTCGGGCCAAGGCCCCGGCCAAAACAGGCGGTAATAGAACGACGAGCGATCCGACGTTTGCAGATCGTAAACGCGCGCGAAGCGCCCTTCGCGCAGGTATCGTCGCAGCGCGAGCCAATCGAACAGTTGATACGCTTTCGGACGGGCGTCGATTTCGACGCTGTCGAACAGGCCGCTCGCGCGCGAGAGGTCGGCAAACGGCGCCGCGGTCAGAAGCGCGACGCGATCGCGCGCGTGATGGCGGCGAATGAACCCGCACGCGGTCAACGCCTGGACGAAGTCGCCGAGCGCGCCGAGCTTGATCACCAGGATGCGCCGTTCCGCGTCGTTCATCGCGGAACCGTTCATCGCGACTCGGGCGGCAGGGCGAGCACCTCGTCGTAGACGGCGAGGGTCTTGGCGCACATCGCTTCCTTGGAAAAGTTTTCCGCGATATGGGCTTGGGCGCGTTCCACGATGGCGCGACGGCTATCCGGGGAAACCGCGAGCGCGCCCTTGATCGCCTCGGCGAGCGCGTCCGGATCGCCCGGCGGCGCGAGCCAGCCGGTTTCGCCGGCGACCACGCTTTCCCGGGCGCCGCCGTGATCGGTGGCGACGACGAGGCGGCCCATCGCCTGCGCCTCGGCCACGACGCGGCCGAAGGCTTCCGGCTCGATCGAGGCCGACACCACCACGTCGGCCAGCATGTAGGCGGCCGGCATGTCGTTGCAGTGATCGACCAGCCGCGCCACGCTCTCCAACCCGAGACGCGCGATCCGGCGTTCGAGTTCGGCGCGGAAGTTTTCGCGGCCGTCGGCGCCGCCGACCAGCACCGCGCGCACGTCGCCCTGGCCGAGCCGAGCGATGGCGTCGAGAAACACGGTCTGCCCCTTCCAGCGCGTGAGCCGGCCGGGCAGCATCACCACCGGCAGGCCGTCGGTCAGGCGCCAGGCGTTGGCGAGCTTGATCACCCGTTCCGCCGTCACCAGCCTGGGATCGAACCGCCCGAGGTCGACGCCGCGATGGACGATGCGGATGCGCGCCGCGGGCACGCCGTACACTTGCCGGATGTGCCCGGCGATGAACGCGGAAATGGCGATGACGCGGTCGCCCCTGGTCATGATCGCGTTGTAGCGGCGCTTGAGCCAATTGCCGGCGCCGTAGGTGCCGTGAAAGGTGGTGACGAACCGCCGCCCCGTGGCCTTCGCCGCCCACCACGCGCTCCACGCCGGCGCGCGCGAGCGCGCGTGCACGATATCGACGCCTTCCCGCTCGATCACCTCGGCCAGCCGGCGGGCGTTGGCGCGCACGACGAAGGGATTCTTGCTGGCGAGCGGCAGGGTCACGTGCGTGCCGCCGGCCCGTTCCACCTCGCGCGCGAGCGGACCGCCGGACGAGGCGACCAGCGCCCGGCCGCCGGCGCGGACGACGGCGTCGGCGACCTCGACCGTGCCGCGTTCGACCCCGCCCGCCGCCCCGAGCGCCGGCAGAACCTGCAGCACCGTGGCGAAACGGGCCCGGCCGTCCGCCGGATGCGCGGCGGGCGAAGCTGGGCTATCCTGGCGAAGAGACATGGCAGATTCCGTCGAAAAACCCTCGATGCTCGTCGCCCCCGATGGCGCGACTATCGCCTACCGTCCTACCCCCGGCAAGGGTCCGGGGGTGATGTTCCTGACCGGATTCCGCTCCGACATGACCGGCGGCAAGGCGCTCGCCGTCGAGGCCCTCTGCCGCGCGCAGAACCGAGCCTTCGTTCGTTTCGATTACACCGGCCACGGCGAATCGTCGGGCGCGTTCGCCGACGGCACCATCGGCCGCTGGACCGAGGACGCGCTGCTGGTCCTCGACCGCGTCACCAACGGCCCGCAAGTGCTGGTCGGCTCCAGCATGGGCGGCTGGATCGCGCTGTTGCTCGCGCGCGCGCGGCCCGAACGCGTCGCCGGCATCGTCGGCATCGCCGCCGCGCCCGATTTCACCGAGGACCTGGTGCACGACGTGCTCGACGCCGACGCCAAGGACCGCCTCGCCCGCGATGGCCAGATCGTCGTGCCGAGCGCCTACGATCCCGAACCCTGCGTCATCACCCGCCGCCTGATCGAGGAGGGGCGCGATCACCTGCTGCTGCGCGGGCCTATCCCCGTCGCCGCGCCCGTGCGCCTGATCCACGGCATGGAGGACCACGACGTGCCGTGGCAAACCGCGCTCAGGATCGCCGAGCGGATCGCCAGCACCGACGTGGAGATCACCTTGGTCAAGGGCGGCCGGCACCGGCTCTCCGATCCGCCCGACCTGGAGCGGCTCGTCGCCGTCGTGGCCGCGCTCCTGAAAAAGATCGGCTGAGAAGCATCGGCTGGATCGGCTTTCCCTCGACTGGAAGAACCCCCTCACCCTTCCCTCTCCCCCGCGCTTGCGGGGGAGAGGGTTGCGAAGGGTTGGCGCGGCAATCGCCGCGCCCTACCCGAAGCTGGGTGAGGGGGAAGTGATTCCGGTCAACGTGAAAACGCTTTAGTCAACCGCCGGCCTTGAGGATCGCCTTGAGGCCGGCGCGGTAATTCGGGTAGGCGAGCCTGACGCCGAGCTCGCTCTTGATCCGGACATTCAGCATGAACCGGTCGTCGCGCCAGAAATTGCGCGCCATCGGCGACATGGTCTTGAGCGCGTCTTCGAGAAACTGCATCGGCGGCGGATCGACCTTCAGCAACCGGCAGGCTTCCTCGGTCACCCGCGCGGGCGCGGCGGGCTCGTCGTCGCAGACGTTGTAGGCCGCGCCCGGATTCGGCTTGGCCATCGATGCGAGCAGCACGCGCGCGATGTCGTCCACGTGAATCCGCGAAAAGCGGTGGCGTGGACGGTTGATGCGCTTGGCGGTGCCGGCGCGGACGCGATCGAGTTCGCTGCGGCCGGGGCCGTAAATCCCGGCGAGCCGGAACGAGTGCACCGGCAACGCATGGGGCGGTTTGGCAAGCGCCAGCCACGCGCTTTCGGCTTCGTGCCGGAGACGTCCGCCGACGGAGGTCGGGCGGCACAACCAGTCCTCGTCCACCGGACGGCCCTGGGCGTCGCCATAGACGCTGGTCGAGGACAAGTAGCCGATCCACTTGATGGTGCCCTTGGCCGCGAGCAGGTCGGCGAGATGATGCCGCAGCACCGGATCGGGCGCGGTGCCGGGATGGTCTTCCGGCTCGCGGGGCGGAATCGAGATCAGCACGTGGGTCGTGCCGGCGAGGATTTTACCCGCGTTCGCCATCGGGCGCGCGCCGTCGAACAGGTACGCCTTGATTCCCCGCTTGGCGAGACGGGCGCGGGTTTTTTTCTCGCGGCAGGTGCCGGCGATGGTCCAGCCCTTGCCCTTGAGGCGCCGGATCAGGGCTTCGGCCGAGTAGCCGAGGCCGAAGCAGAACAACTTCTTTTTGGATTTCATGCGCGGCGCGGACTCCTTTCGTTATAATGTCGGGCGCGCGCGCGTTCCGCAACCGCGCATGGACCTCTAATCCCGACTCGACAACTGGGAATGGCGCGTTTTTTCGTCCTGATCGGCCCGCCGGTCGCCCTCGGCGCGATTATCGTCGCGGTCGCCTTCGCGGCGTACGACGCGACCGCGAGCGATCCGCCGCCCGAGGCGCGCTATCGCGCCTGCATGGCCAAGGCGCGCCAAGCGCCGGACGCCGCGTTCGACGAGGCGGTCGCCTGGGCCGGCCTCGGCGGCGGCGAGCCCGCGCGCCATTGCCTGGCCGTGGCCTTGATCGGGCTCGGCCAGCACGGCGAAGGGGCGCGCCGGTTGGAGGCTCTCGCCCACGACGCGCGCGACGGTGCCATGCGCGCCGAATTGCTCGCCCAAGCGGCGCAAGGTTGGCTCTTGTCCGGCGATGCCGCCCGCGCCGACGACGTGTTGACCGCCGCGCTCCGCATTGCGCCGGACAACGCCGAGCTGCTGATCGATCGCGCCGGGGCGCGCGCCGCCCTCAAGCGCTACGGCGAGGCGACGGAGGATTTGAACCGGGTGCTCGCCGGCGATCCGCGCCGCGCGGATGCCCTGGCCTTGCGCGCGAGCGCGCGGCGTTTTCTCGACGATAGCGAAGGCGCGCTCGCCGACGCCGAAGCCGCGCTCGCCATCGATCCGTCGTTGCCCGAGGCGCTGCTGGAACGCGGCATCCTCAAGCGCATCAAGGGCGACGACAAGGGCGCGCGGGCCGATTGGCGCGCGATCCTAGCGACCGCGCCCGCCGGCGCGGCGGCCGACGCCGCGCGCCAGAACCTCGAACTAATGGACGTGAAGGAACGCTAGGGCCAATCCCGAATGAACGTCTTTATTCGGTCATTCCCGCGAACGCGGGAATCCAGTCTTTCCAAGAGCCTGGACCCCCGCTGGCGCGGGGGTGACTATTCCGTTTAATCGGGACGTGCTCTAAAAATCGAGGTCGGCGTAGTGCTTGGGCGGCGGCGCGCCGGCGATCGCGTCCGCGAGCAGGGCGCGGAACGAGGGCCTGGACTTGATCCGCGCGTACCAGTCGCGCGCCGGCTCATGCGCGTCCCACGGCACGTCGCCGAGATAATCGACGCAGGAAAGCTGCGCGGCGGCGGCGAGATCGGCGTAGGAAATGCGTTCGCCCGCCAGCCAGCGGCGGCGCTCGACCAAATAGTCGACGTAATCGAGGTGCTGGCGCAGGTTGGCGTGCCCGGCGCGGATCGCGGCCGAATTGGGCTCGCCCTCGCGGAGCAGGCGCTTGTGGAGCTTTTCGTCGAGCAGCGGCCGGGTCGCCTCGCCGTGAAACTTGCGCTCGAACCAGGCGATCAGGCGGCGGGTTTCGGCGCGCTCGATCGGCGAATCGCCGATCAAGGGCGGATCGCGAAACATCTCATCCAGGTATTCGCAAATCGGGTCGGCGCCCGAGAGCGCGATGCCGTCCGGCTCGACCAGCACCGGCACCTCGCATGCCGGGTTGAGGGCGAGGAATTCGACCCGGCGCTCGCGCGGGTTTTCTTCCACCAGCCGGAATTCCGCTTTCTTTTCCCGCAACGCGATCCGCACCCGGCGCGAAAACGGGCACAAGGAGAGATGATAG
>VGZQ01000084.1 GCA_016872535.1 Rhodospirillales bacterium
CCCGCGCGCGCACACCTGCTCGCGCTGACCGTCCGGGACACCCGCGATGCGGACATGGCGGATTTGGTGCGTTCCGCCTTTCGACCGGGCTTGCGCCAGCGGATCGCCGACTATCGCGCCAAGGGTTGATAACCCTTCCGCCGTCCGATCACGGGCCAGACCGTGACAGCGACTCCGGCCACGATGAGGGCCATGCCAACGTAACGCAACGGCGGAAATGCCTCGCCGAACGCGACCGCTGAGCCAGCAACCCCGACGCATGGCGCGATGAGTGCGAACGGCGCGACCGTGGCGGCGGAATAGCGGGTCAGTAATCTTCCCCAAATGGCGTAGGCAAGCACGGTCGCAACCGCGCCGAGGTAAAGGGCGGCGATCCATCCAGCCCAGGTGGCGGCGGCGATCGCCGTGGGCAGCGATGGACCTCGGTCAAACGCGGCGGCGACCGCGAGCGCGGGTAACGGTGGAATCAGGCTCAGCCATACCATCAGCGCCAACATCGGCGCACCGGGATGTCGCTTCACCAGGATATTGCCGATCGCCCAACTGGCGGCGCTGGCCAGCGCTAAGCCGAGCCCGAGCCACGTAAGATCGGCATCGACCGAGAGAGCAATCGCGGCGAGCCCGGCGCAGGCGGTCACCATGCCCATGATCTGCCGCGTGGTCGGGATTTCCCGCAGCACGATCGCCGCCAGGAGAACCGTGAAAAAGACCTGCATCTGCTGGGTGACCGACGCGACCCCCGGCGGCATGCCCCGGGTGAACGCGAAAAACAGCAGCAAAAACTGCCCGGCGAAGAGTGTGAGCCCGATCGGCACCAGCGTGCGCCATGGCAGATTCGGTCGGGGCAGGATCAGAACCGGCACGCATGCGATCAAAAAACGCAGCGCCGTCAGTTGCGCAGGCGTGAAGCTGTCGAGCGCGATCCTGGTGGCGACGAAGGCAAGCCCCCAAACGACCGCGACGAACGCAGCCAAGGTCATGTCCCGGAACGGCATCGTGCAAATCCCTATTTTCCAGAATACCGATTGAACGAGCGACCAATGGAAGGCGGCGATGGGGGCACATAGAGAGTTTCGATGCGTTGATTGGGAATAAGATAGAGGCGCGCAACCCGAAGTATTGTATGATTTTACCTGATAAGAGAAAGCGATATAGGGAGGTTCACATGGCGGGTACGGTCAAAATCCATCCGGCAGTGGATGGCGGGATTCAGCCGGGATCGACCAATTTCGGAGGCGGAACGCTGCGCTGCAAGTGTGCAAGCGATCCGGTGATGGTCAAGGTAAGCGCGCAGAGCGCGCATAACCACGTCTGCGGCTGTACCAAGTGCTGGAAGCCAGCGGGGGCGCTGTTTTCCCAGGTGGCGGTGGTGCCGCGCGACAAGTTGCAAGTTGTCAGCGGCGAAGGAAAGCTGAAAGTGGTCGATGCCAACGCGGCGATCCAGCGCCACGCCTGCGTCAAGTGCGGCGTGCATATGTACGGCCGGATCGAGAACAAGAACCATCCGTTCTACGGCCTCGACTTCATCCATACCGAACTGTCGAACGAGAAGGGCTGGTCGGCGCCCGAATTCGCGGCGTTCGTGTCCTCGGTGATCGAATCCGGCACCAATCCGGCCGACATGCCGGCGATCCGTGCGCGACTCAAGACCCTCGGCCTCGAGCCCTACGACTGCCTGTCGCCGCCCCTGATGGACGCCATCGCGACTCACGTGGCGAAAACCAAGAAGGCCTGACGCGGTCCTTTCACCAACCGGGGAGAAAATCATATGGACGTCAAAGCAGCCGTAGCGTTCCAGGCCGGAAAACCGCTAAGCATCGAGACCGTCCAGTTGGAAGGGCCAAAGGAAGGCGAAGTGCTGGTCGAAATCAAGGCGACCGGCATTTGCCACACGGACGCTTTCACGCTCTCGGGCGAGGACCCGGAAGGCCTCTTTCCCGCGATCCTGGGCCATGAGGGCGCGGGCGTGGTAGTCGAAGTCGGCAAGAGAGTGAAGTCGCTCAGGAAGGGCGATCATGTAATCCCGCTTTACACACCCGAATGCCGCCAGTGCAAATTCTGTCTCTCGGGCAAGACCAATCTCTGCCAGGCGATCCGCTCGACCCAGGGCCAGGGCGTGATGCCCGACGGCACCAGCCGGTTCTCTTACAAGAAAAAGAAAATCTTCCATTACATGGGCACATCGACCTTCGCCAACTACACGGTGCTGCCCGAGATCGCGCTGGCCAAGATCCGCAAGGACGCGCCGTTCGATAAGGTCTGCTACATCGGCTGCGGAGTGACCACCGGGATCGGCGCGGTGATCAACACCGCCAAGGTCAAGCCCGGCGCCAACGTGGTAGTGTTCGGGCTCGGCGGCATCGGCCTCAACGTCATCCAGGGCGCGCGCATGGTCGGCGCCGACAAGATCGTCGGCGTCGATATCAACCCGAAGAAAGTTCCCCTGGCGAAGAAGTTCGGCATGACCCACTTCGTCAACCCGGCCAAGGAAAAGGACGTGGTCAAGGCGATCGTCGATCTGACCGACGGCGGTGCCGACTACAGCTTCGAGTGCATCGGCAACGTCAAGACCATGCGCCAAGCGCTGGAATGCTGCCACAAGGGCTGGGGCGAAAGTGTGATCATCGGCGTCGCCGGCGCCGGCCAGGAAATCAGCACGCGACCGTTCCAGCTGGTCACCGGCCGGGTCTGGCGCGGCACCGCCTTCGGCGGCGCGCGCGGGCGCACCGACGTGCCCAAGATCGTCGATTGGTACATGGACGGCAAAATCAACATCGACGATCTGATCACCCACGTTCTGCCGCTGAAGCAGATCAACAAGGCCTTCGATCTGATGCACGAGGGCAAGTCGATCCGTAGCGTGGTCACGTTCTAAGTGATGTGACCCCGGAACCATAAGTTAAGTAAAGAACCGCTGGGATCATGACACCGGCGGATTATGTCGGCGTGGACTCGATCAGCCCTCGGGAGGAATGATGACGCCCGGATTCATCAGCCAGTGGGGATCGAGCGTCCGCTTGGCCGATTGCAGGACCTTGCGGAACAAATCGTCCGTTTGCCGGTTCAGCCACGGCATGTGGTCGCGCCCGATGGAGGTGTGATGAGTGGTGCTGCCGCCGAGACGGATCATTTCGTCGATTGCCGCTTTTTTGACGTGCTTCCACTGGTCGATGAGAGCGCCGTGCTTGCCGAGGCAATACCAACTCCAGTAGGGCGCGCAGCCATCCGGATAGACAAACACGAAACGACAGCTTAGCGACCCCTTGCGCCCAGTCGCCTCGACCATCGCCTTGGCGGTGACGTCGTTGATCCGGTGATACATCTCAGGGAACCGATCCCAAGTGATCGACGTTTCCATCGTGCCGTAAATGATTTCGCGCGGCGTCGTGATTTCGCGGTAGTAGCTGGTTTCCATGAAGATGTCGCGCCAGCGGCCCTGCTCCTCGACGCGATGGCTGTCGGGTCGGGCCATTATCGAGCGGTCGAATTTCCCGCCGTAGTCCGCGCAGATTTCGAGCGCGCGGTCCATCCAGGCATCGACCGGATGATCGGTGGACTCGAACGCCAGGAATAGAATGTGCTTGTTCTTGTCGGACACGTAATTTACCCGCGCTTCCTCGGCGTCGATGATGCGAAGATTGGAGGGATAGAGCCCCGCCTGCGCGATGTGCCGAACGGCCTCACAACCCTTGAGAAAATCGTCGAAGAATACGGCGATCGATTTGCGGTGTTTGATCCGTCCCTGCAACTGCACCCAGGCTTCGGTGATAATCCCGAGCGAGCCCTCGGCACCCATGAACAAGCGGTCGGGATCGGGACCCGCGCCGTCGCCCGGCATGCGCCGGGTTTCCAGCTTGCCGCTCGGAGTGATCAGCGTCATGTTTTCCACGAAATCGTCGATATGCGTGTAATGGGTGGCGAAATGGCCGCCCGAGCGGGTCGCAATCCAGCCACCGAGCGTCGAGTGCTGGAACGACTGCGGGAAATGGCGCAGACTGAAGCCGCTGCGCTTGAGTTGGGCTTCGAGGTCGGGCCCGAGGGCGCCGGCCTGAATGCGCGCGCAGCGCGACACGTCGTCGATTTCGAGCACCTTGTTGAGCAGTGTGGTGTCGAGGCTGACGGCGGCGGCATAAGCGTCGCCGAGGCGCGGCTCGATGCCGCCGTTGACGGTAGTGCCGCCGCCAAAGGGAATGATGGCGGCCCTGGCGCCGACCGCCCAGTCCATCACGTCGACGATGTCCTGTTCGTTGCGCACGTAGGCGACCATATCGGGCGGATTCTCGTATTCGCCGTTGAAGATCTTGACGTAGTCGATCGGCGAGCGGCCGAGCGCGTGCCGAATGCGCTCCTCGCGGCTGTCGGTGCAGAAGGCCTTGAGCTTGGCCGGGATCGCGACGCGCGGCGCGCGGATCTTGACGTTATCCAAAGCCGGCAGGGGGATGGTGTTGAAGCCGCTGACTCTGAAGAATTTGGAAAAATAGCGTTCGATGTTGTCGATGAGGACGCGAGGCGTTTCCGGATCGTCCTCGTAGCCCCAGCCCCAATATTTAATTCTGCGCGGTTTCATGGGTTCGTCCTCCTGTTGATCCTGGTGCGGTTGCGGTTTACGCCGTCAACTCGGCGCGGTTGCGGAATTGATCGAGGGCGCCCGGATTTGCCGCCGCCCCCAGATTTTTCACCGGGCGGCCGTGAATCACATTGGCGATCGCCAACTCCATTTTCTTGCCGTTGACGGTATAGGGAATGTCGGTGACTTCAACGATCTTCGCCGGCACATGGCGCGGCGTGGCGTAACGCCGGATGCGGGATTTGATTTTTTCGGCGAGAGCTTCGTCGAGCGCGAAGCCGTCGCGCAGCTTGACGAACAGTAGCACGCGGGTATCGCCGTTCCATTCCTGCCCGACGACGGCGGAATCCGCGACCTCGTCCAGATCCTCGACCGCGCGGTAAATTTCGGCGGTGCCGATGCGAACGCCGCTGGGATTGAGCGTCGCGTCCGAACGCCCGTAAATGATCAGGCCGTCGTTCTCGGTCAGTTCGGCGTAATCGCCGTGATGCCAAACGTTCGGGTAACGGGAAAAATATGTCTTGAAATACAATTGGTTGCCGGGGTCGTTCCAGAAACCCAGCGGGCGCGATGGAAACGGCGCGGTACACACCAGTTCGCCCTTTTCGCCGCGCACCGAGCGCCCGGCATCGTCGAAGACCTCCACCTTCATGCCCAAGGTCAGGGCCTGCATCTCGCCGCGCCACACGGGTCCGATCGGGTTGCCGTTGGCGAAGGTGGCGACCAACTCGGTGCCGCCGGAAATCGACGACAGCCGGACGTCCGGCTTGATCGCCTCATAGACGAAATCGAAGCTCTCGGGCGCGAGCGGCGCGCCGGTGGATACCACCGTGTCCAGCGCCGACAAGTCGAACCCGCCGCAGGGACGCACGCCGGCCTTGCGGAGGGCATCCAGGTATTTGGGCGAGGTGCCGAAGATCGCGATCCGCTCGTCCGCGGCAATTCGGAACAGGGCATCGGGCGTCGGATAGAACGGCGATCCGTCGTACATCAGGATGGTTCCACCCGGCCCCAAGGCGGTCACCAGGGTGTACCACATGTTCCAGCCGGTGGTGGTGAAGTAAAAGAAGATGTCGCCGCGCTTGACGTCGAATTGCAGCCATTGTTCCTCGAACAGCTTGATGAGAGCGCGGCCGGCGGCGTGGACGATGCACTTGGGCAGGCCGGTGGTACCGGAGGTAAAGAACACGAACGCCGGCTGGTCGAAGGGGAAACGACGAAACGAGATCGCTCCGCCAGGGATACCGGCCAACAGTTCGTCGAGCGCGACTGCCGCGGGCAGATCCGTCTTCGCCGACGTGGCGGAGACATAGGGCACGATCACGACCTTTTCGATCGACCGCAACCGGCGGCATACCTGCGACAGCGTCGCCGTCAGATCGTGGCGCTTGCCATTGTAGTAATATCCGTCGACCGCGATGAGCGCCTTGGGGGCAATTTGCCCGATCCGATCAACGATCCCTTCCGGCCCGAAATCGGGAGAACACGACGACCACACGCCGCCGATCGCCGTGGTCGCCAGCATGAAGGCCAGGGCCTCCGGCATGTTCGGCAGGATGGCCGCGACCCGGTCGCCTACGTCGATACCGAGCGCGCGCAAGGCGCCGATCAGACGCGCCACCAGATCATGCAGCTGATCGTAGGTGAGCGTGCGGCGCAACCCGTCCTCGCGGCGAAAGATGACCGCCGGCGCGTCGCCCCGATGGCGCAGCAGGTTTTCGGCGAAATTGAGGCGCGCGTCGGGGAAGAAGCGTGCCGCCATCATGTCGTCGCCGTCGGCGAGGACCGTATCGCCGCGCATTTCAGCGACGATTCCGGTGAAATCCCAAACCGATTCCCAGAACGTCTCCGGCCGTGACACCGACCAGTCGTACAGTTGCCGATAATTGGTCAGCGCGAGTCCCCGGCCGGACTCGAGGGCGCGCATGAACGCCGTCACATTCGACCGGGCCACACGAGCGTCCGACGGCGACCACATCGGTTTTTGCATGGGACGCCTCCGTTATCCCGTTGACGACGTTCCTTTGGCTTTTTTCTTCGTCCGGGCGTTGGCGCGGATCCTATTCTAGAAATTCAGCGGGTAGTCGCCGAATTCGCGCACCACATCGCGCATCGCCATGACGTTCGCCGGATTGCTGTCGCGCGGCACGGCGCAATCGTTGCTCATGACGTAGCGCATGCTCGGTGCCCCCTTTTTAATGCATTCGATCGCTTCCCTGCGGACCGACTCCGGCGTGCCACGCAGGACGTTATCGACCGAACGGACGTTACCCATGATGACTACATCCTTGGCGTACTTGGGGCAGAAATCGGCCAGATCGACCTTGTCGCAGTGGAGCATGTCGACACCCTCGACGCAGAGGTCGTAACGATCGTCCCAGTTGCCGCAAGTGTGGAAATTAATGCCCATGGCGCCGTGCGCTTTCAGCGCCTTGAACATCCGTACGCTGTAGGGATGAGCAAATTCCTTGAACGCGTCGAGTGAGATGCACTCGTAGTTGGCGACCGGGTTCGACGTGGTGATGATGTCGGCGCCGGCGTCGATCAGGGCCTTGCCATAAGCCGTGCAGTTGGCCAAGGTAAATTCCATCAGGTCCTTGACGAAGATCGGATCGTCGTAAATGTCGAGATAAAGCGTGGTATTACCGCGAATCATGCAGCCCGTGCGGAAAGGCGGCGACGCCCAGGCGATAACCGGAACGTCGGGACCAACCGCCTTTTTCAGGCCGCGCACGACGTCCAGGAGATACGGCATATAACCGTTGGTCAGGGGATCGACCGGCTTCAGTTTGGCGAGATCGGACCGTTCTTTGATGACCGGTTCGTGAATCCACGGCGGGTCGTCGTCGGGAAATTCCATCTTGGCGCCGAGCGCCGCGTCCACCGCCGGCGTGCACCAGATGTCCCAGACGCCGTCGGTCTCGAAATCTTCGAGAATCTTCAGTTGAGATTCGATGTAGAGCTGGGGATTTTTATACGCCTCGTGGTGCTTATGACCGGAATAGCGGATTCCAAACTCGCGCGAGGTGATCAGAAACGGCACGCGATCGGGCTGCCGTTTGTTGAGCACGGCCGACATCCGCTCCATCGGAGTCATTTTCTTGGTTGCCATCGACTTCTTGCCTCTTTTCCCATCTCAGTGTTCAACGGTATGCGCCGTGCCGCGCTTCACGCGGCCATGTGGGCACCGACCTCATCGCCGTTGATGAAGTTGCCGTTCCAACCGGATTGCGTCAGCTTTTTGGCCAGCTCGATCGCCGCCAGGGCGTTGGAGGCGTAGCCATCAGCGCCGATTTCCTGTGCGAACTCGGGCGACACGGGCGCCCCGCCGCTCATGAATCGGACCTTATCGCGGTAACCGTTGTCGGCGAAGTATTGGATCGTCGTCTTGTGATTCATCATGGTGGTGGCCAACAGCGCCGACATGCCGACAAGATCGGCGTTGACCTCCTTGACTTTGGCCAGGAACGCCTCCGGGCGGACGTTGACGCCGCAGTTGTGGACGACGAAGCCGGCGCTTTCGAGCATGATGCCGACCAGATTTTGTCCGATGTCGTGCAGATCGCCCTGAACGGTGCCGAGAACGCAGACGCCCGTCGGCTTGTTGTTGGCCTTGACCAGCAGTGGCTTGAGCACATCGACGCCCGCCTTCATCGCGCGCGCGCTGATCAGCACCTCGGGGATGAACGCCGCCTGACGCTTGAATCGCTCACCGACAACGGCGAGACCGGCCTGAAGGCCGTTGATCAGCACGTCGTAAGGCGGCATGCCGGTCTTGAGGGCTGCATCGACGGCGGCCGGAACTTCTTGGTTCTTTCCGGTTTCGACCAAATCGGCGAGGTGCTTCAGTGCCGCCAGCTGCTCCGGTGTGCCTGTGATCGCTTTACGCTTGCCGGTAACGGGATCGATGATTTCCATGACTGTCTCCTGATGATGCGCCGGGACGCGCGGCTCGCCCGCGGGGTCGACCGATAAATTCCGCAATCTCAATCAGGATATTTTGCCCCTTAGAGAAACATCAAATCAAACGATAATATCTAAGCAATTTAGATCAGTTTTTTAGATATATCGTCGGTCAAGGGGCTTTCGTCGGCCGACGTGAATGGCCGTCGTCTATATCCGGAAAATCGGCGCAAACAGGCGAAACTGCCGGGTTCCGAAGAGTCTCCTCGGATAGGGATCGGCCGGACCTCAGGCGCCGCGGCCGAGCCACTCCGTCAGCACACTGGCGTTATGCTGCCCCAATTCGGGCGGTTCGCGGTACACCTCGAAGCGGTGTCCGGAAATAGCGACCGGAAATGCGGTCGTTCGCGTCTCGACGCCGTTTGGCAGGCGCAACGCCCGCACCAAGTCCATGGCGGCGACCTGCGGATCGGCGAGAATTTCCGGATAGGTGTTGATCGGCGCGCACGGTACGCCGCGCCGGTCCATTTCCGCCAGCCATTCGGCCGCGGTCTTTTCGAGAAACAACGGCGCAAGGATCGCCAGTAGGTCGTCCTGGTTCTTGGCGCGCAGCAATTGCGAGGTGAAGCGCGGATCGCGCGCGAGATCGGGCCTGCCGACCGCATCGCAAACGCTTTCCCACAGCTTGTCATTGCCGGCGGCGATGATGAAATAATCGTCCTTGGCCTTGAACGCCCGGTAGGGGGCGTTGCGGGGGTGCGCCGAACCGAGCGCGCGCGGCGCCTTGCCAGTGCCGAAATACTCGCTGGTTTGCAGGGCGGCGACGCCAATCAGACTGCCGAGCATCGAACAGTCGATATAGCAGCCCTCGCCCGCTTCGCGCGCCCGCATCACGCCGACGGCAATGCAGTAGGCCGCGTAGAGTCCGGCGCAAAAATCCCCGACCGGAACGCCGCACTTGACCGGCGACCGGCCCTCTTCGCCGGTCACGCTCATGATGCCGCTCATGCCCTGGACGGTGACATCGAACGCGCCCTTGTGCGCGTAGGGGCCGGTTTGACCGTAACCGGAGATCGAGCAGTAGACGATTCGGGGATTGACCGCCTTGAGATCGTCATAGCCGAGGCCGAGCCGCTTCAACACCCCGGCGCGGAAATTTTCCACCACCACGTCGGCGACCCTAGCCAGTTCGCGCAACTTGGCAAGATCGCCCGGATTCTTCAGGTCGAATGCAACGCTCCGCTTGTTGCGGTTCAGGGACGCAAAATTTTCCGAAAAGACCGGTCCGTTACCCCGGGCGGACAAGGGCGGCCAATCGCGCATGCCGTCGCCGCCGTCGGGGCGCTCGACTTTGACCACGTCGGCGCCGAGATCGGCCAGCAAGGAGCCCGTGAACGGCCCAGCTGCGATCTGGCCGAACTCGAGAACACGAAGACCCGCGAGCGGGCCGTGGCCGTTGCGGCGTTGGTTCGGCATGGACGCGGCGACCATCGACGCGAGTCCGGAGACTTATTCCGCCGCGCGCGGGGATTGGGCGCGGGCCGCCTGCTCCTCGCGCACTTTGGCCGAAAACATCTGGCGGATGCGGCGTAGCCCTTTGTCGGGCCGAAGGAACAGTTCGGAATAGCCTTCATCCGGTACCTCGAACATCTCCTGCTGCTTTTCCAGCGCCCAACGGTCCTGAGCGACGACGTTGGGAAACATGGATGCCACCCGCTTGGCGGTCGACATGTTGGGATCGCCGGCCGAACGATGATCCGCCTTGCAGTTGAGAATCCAGCGCCAGACGAGATTGCGTTCGTCGACGGGCGTGTGGCTGTGCATCAGCACGTAACCGCGCTCCATGTCGGTGCCCAGCTTGCCCGGCGGCGCGTTACGCATCACCACCCGACAGAATCCGAAGCTCTGCATGCAGTGGGTATGATGGCGATCGACGATCGGGTAAATGAACCAGTCCTGCAAGTACGGCGGTTGCTTGTAGTTTTCCACCTTGCGGATGGTCATCACGTATTTGTTTCCATCGACTTCCCCTTCCTCCAGCTCGATGGGGATTTTGCTGTTTTCGATGTCACCGATGTTGCCGTCGTGCAGCGGATAAAAATGGGTAATGTCGAGCAGATTCTCGATCAGCAGCATATAGTTGGCGCCGACGCGCATCGGTTCGGAATGGATCGTTTCCCACGCCGGATCGATCACCTCGGGCGTGCGCGGCGGCTTGCTTTCGCCCGACTTCGCCGGATCCCCCGGCCATACCCAGACGATTCCGTCCTGCTCGATCGCCGGGATTTGCGGCACCCGCGCCTGCGGCGGAATCGGCATGTCCTGCTGCGAGGGGATGAAGACGCACTTGCCTTCGTTGTCATAGCAAAGCCCATGATAGCCGCATTCCAACCGACCGTCCGGCAGCAAGCGACTTTGCGACAGCGGAAAGCGCTTGTGCACGCAACGATCCTCGAGGGCAACGATCTTGCCCGCCTTGTTGCGCCAAACGACGATGAGCCGTCCGGCAATCTTGTGCCCAGTCAGCTTTTCCACGGGAAATTCCGAAGACATTCCCGCGACGTACCAGCAATTGCGAACGTATCCGAGAGCGGCCATGGTCTCCTCCGTCACAAATCCAATATCAACAAGGGGGAACGCGAACGCGCGCAGCAAACCATCAGGTATTGCGCGCGATCGTTGTCATCCAGAACAGTGTCCCGATGCTCGGGCTCGCCGTCGAGATAACGGGTCAGGCACGTCCCGCAGTATCCCTCCTCGCAGGAGGTGTCGACGTCGATGCCGTTAACGCGTAGCACCTGGACAATGGTCTTATCGGCGGGAACGTCGAGCACTTTACCGCTACTCTTGAGCTTAATCTGGAACGGCTGGTTCGCCCGCGCGACGGCCGGACGGTCCGTCGGGGCCGTGAAGTATTCGCAATGCACCGAATCCTTGGGCCAATGCGACGCGGCCTCGGCAACGGCGGCCATGAACCCGGAGGGACCGCAATAATAAAGATGGGTACCGGGAACAACGGACCTCAGCGTTGCGGGGATGTCGAGTCCCTTACTCGGATCGCCGCCGTCGTGATGCATGATTACCTTGCCGGCGTCGATCAACGGCTTCAGCCGGGCGAGAAACGCGGTTTTTTCCGGCGCGCGCGTGCAATAATGCATCCGCCAGTCGGCCTCCCGAGCCTCGAGCGTCGCGATCATCGCCATCATCGGGGTGACACCGATCCCGCCCGCGATCAGCAGGTGGCGGCTGGCGCCCTCGATAAGAGGAAAATGGTTGCGCGGCATGGATACCGTCCACGTCAGGCCGGGCTTGGCAGTTTCATGCAGGGCCTTCGAGCCTCCGCGTCCCGCGCGTTCGTTCAAGACCGCGATTTCGTAGCGGTGACGATCGGCCGGATCACTGCTTAGCGAATACTGGCGGATCAGCCCGTCGGCAATATGAACATCGAGATGAGCGCCGGCCGTGAATACCGGCAATTCGCTGCCGGATGGATCGACGAGTTCGAGCCGGAGAATGTCGTCGGTTTCCCTAACCACCGATTGGATGCGAACGATGAGCGTCGTTATCGGTGAAACGGCGGTCACGGCTTTTTCTTCATCTGTATGGGAATCGATGCGGTTGCCCGACCAGTTCATGATTTTCGTCCATCCATGCCGGATTGGCTTGACCAAAGAGCGGACTTACGCGATCGGCTCAATCCGGAAAGCGCATTTATCATATCAAGCGATAAATTCGGATGTTTGCTGCTCAACAAAACTGTTGCGCGAACTGCGCAGAATTCCGGATCGATATCCCGCTTCCGAGCGGCGCGTGTCCCCAACGATAAATCCGGCGGCCGGAAAGGCCGGCCGCGTCCGGGAACGAGGTCGGCGATTCGGGCGATCAGCTGGGGAATTTGTACTTCAGCTTCCGGGCCTGGATGAAGGACGCCTCGGTCACGTCGGTGTAGGCGATTTGCTCCGCGCGGACCTTGGCCATGCTCTTGAACACCTTGGCGCTGAGTTTGTCCTTCGCGATCAGTTCCGAGATGACTTCGCCGGTGATTTCGCCGAGTTTGGTCAGGACTTCGTCCGACAGATTCTTGATGATGACGCCGTGCTGATTGATGAATTGCTGCAGGACGGGGCCAGACCGCAACTGGAACTCGCTCAGCATCACGACATTGGTCGAGTTGGCGCATTGCTCGACGATCGCCTTGAGATCGTCCTCAAGGGCGTC